>CAYNJK010000053.1:0-12521 GCA_964397575.1 uncultured Saprospiraceae bacterium | reverse complement strand
CGAAGACCTTTTCCATCTTGACCGACCGCAGGGAGTGGAAAGATCTTGTTCTATAAGAAATGTGATGAAAATCTGAAGGTGCTCCTTCTGTTTGCAAAACAAAATGGACAAAGCGACAAGCGTATGGGATCGAGGTTGCAAATCTCGACCATCGGAGGATTATTTCTAAAGACTAAATTTAAAACCGGCTTCCAGTCCTATAAAAGTATTCCATTGCTGAGTTTCTTTCAGTTTCAATTGGTTGGTAAGATCCTGTTGTAAATAAGCACCTAGAAACATGGACTGACCAGATTTCAAGCTGTAAGAAAGTCCTGTCGCAATTCCACCACGAAGAAGACCACTGGAATATTCGATCTTTTCCAAATCGACAATCGCATTGTCCTTGTCCAACCCTTTTCCCGTGGCTATACTTAAGGGTAGAAATTCTAGCCCTGACCTTCCATACAGAGCCACCTGCGAGCTTATCGGCCACTCATATAAAAGAGAGAGACTGAGACCTATATTATAGTGGTGATTGTGCTGCTGAACTGATCTTGTTGTATTAGTAGTCAAGGTCCTTTCGCCAGGAATATAGCTAATAGAACCGTCTTCTTCTACATAGAAATGGGCTTGGTCATCTTGCACCTGTTCGGTCATAGTATCACTCGAGCTGAAAGCCAATCGACTTACTCTCCTATCTAGCTCAAAGCCAAATAACAAAGCCGATTTTCTGGAAAGTGTATAGGAGTAAGTCAGTGACAAACCTGTATGATACAACTCTGCTAGGTAGCCCTCTTGTACAGCAGCCCACTTATCCATAAGTTCATCAGATGCATAGCGAGCAGAGCTGTAGCCAGCTTCTAGTCGAATGCTAAGTGGAAAGCCCTTTTTTGCATTGGGTGCTATCTCTTTTATGAAGTTGTAAGCTTGTATGCGTTCAGCAGTCGTTTTATGTGGTGCAAAAGTCAGTTGTGGGAGCAAGTCTATCAGTACCATTTCAGAGCGAGTATGTCTTGAAATAGAATGAAATGGTTGTCCGTTATTCTGCAGACGCAGCGCCATAGGTGACTGAGGTGTAATATGATCAGAGCCGATACTTGACTTGCTCAGGGCTGTCCTGGCTTGTATTTTTTGCATTCTGTACTGAAGAAATTTCTCTTCTTTATCTGCTTGTAAAACAAAAGAAGATCCTGGGACAAATTTCTCAGAAGTAGTGACACTTACTGTGGCAGCTTGCCCGAGCAAGCTATCTCTATCTGAATGGGTTATTGCCCTAGTTTCTTCTTTAGCATCACCTTCTTCCACTACGACAATTAACTCAGATGGCGCTTGCTCTTTTACAAAAACAGAGTTGTGCTTTACAACTGAAAAGCTCACTCCACTTACTATTAAAGTCCCTACAAGAAAAAGCCAAATAAACCGTCGCTTCTTTTTCTTCTTTGACATACGATCATCTATAGCCGTCCATAAGGCTTCCTTGTCGTAATCGGGTTTTACACCTTTTACTAGCGTACGATAAGTTTCCTTATTTAGCCTTCTCATAGACACAGTGATTTGAATTATAAGAAATTTTCTTTTTTAGCATTTGTTTGGCCCTTGTTAGCTGTGATCTAGAAGAAGAAGCTGTGATGTCTAACATCTTCCCTATTTCTTTATGTGAATAACCTTCTATTATGTACAAATTGAAGATGACCCTATAGCCTGCTGGAAGATTTTGTATCTCTGCAAAAATTTCATTTGCACTAAGGTCCGAAATTACGTCCTCGTCTGTCTCCGTTTCTGTTTCAGGTTTAATGAGCTTTAATATCGAAAGTCTTTTGCGTTTTCTGAGATTCTGCAGGCATTCATTGACCGTAATTCTAGCCATCCAAGCACCTAGGCTGCCTAAGGATGCATCATAACTCTCTATTCTACGAAAGACCTTGAGATACACATCTTGGAGTACATCTTTAGCATCATCTGGATTACCCATATAACGCAGAGAGATATTCATCATATCATCACAGGAAAGATTATACAAGGCGCTTTGACTTGCTCTTTCATGTCGCTTGCATCCTTGTATAATCTTATTCAATTGCATAGATGGAGGAAGGAAAAATTAGAGCCCAATTTTATAAGTCCCTGACACAGGTATGGACTGATTCAGTGTATCGTCTAAGGTCCCAGAAAAACTGCCTTCGATATAGTCATCTATTCTTGATATAATAAATTCTACATCAATGCTGCGTCCAGTACCATAAACCGCCTCACCATTCTCAAGAATTGAGAAAAACGAAATGTCATGAGTTCCCACTTCTTTTCCTGCAGAATTAATAACCACTCCATTTTGAGCGGTAACATCAACGGATCCAATCAGCCAGTTGCCATTTGTTTCTTCAAATTCGTTAGAAGCAAAGGCATTGAAGTAAACTAATGAGTCCGTTCCCAGCAACATTCTAATCTCACCTTCTAGATTTCTATCATCACCACACAAGGTATGGTCTAAAGTTATATTTTGGTCATCCAAGGCAACACAGTCAATTCTATTATAACTTTGATCAGCAGAGCTCAATATTTCTATATCCAAACAGGTAAATTCTGAACAGTTGACAAATTCTAGAAAGTAATTTCCATCTTGGACACTTGTTTGCATTCTATTAGCAAAATCATTATCTATAGTTATCGTAACAGTGCCTTCTGCTAGAGCTTCTCCTGTATTACAATTCGTAATAAAACCTGAGACAGAAGCAAATTCCACTGGCTCCAGGTCCGAATTATATATACCCAAGTCAAGGTTCATATCACTAAGACTAAGATGCTCATCTATAACATTGGACTCTCGTATACACTGATTTTGAACAACAAACCAATAGTCTTCAAATGGCTCATGAGCAAAAAGATATTTGCCTTCCTCATCTGCAGTGATATAGGTGAAAATAGGCTCTAGTGTAAAAATATTTTTGAAATCTATAAGTAACAAAACGGCAAAGGCCGCAGGACTACCATCTGCCCAGAACACCTGTCCAGAAATAGTCGCAAGAGAACCGCTCTGTAACAACTGCACCTCACCTGTATAGGTTAACTCTGTCTCTTGCCTAATCGCAATATTCTTGTTTACAGATTCTGCATTCAGCTCTATCGGCGCTATACTTGAAGTAATATAATTCTCTGCTTGCACTTGCAAGAATGCCTGATCATATATCGGCGGCAACGCCAGTTCATAATTGCCTTCTAGATTTGTACTCACAGAAAACTGTTGGTCTGACAACTGCACAGTTACTTGTGCATCTGAAATAGGAAGGGCGGCAGAATCAGTGACCTTTCCAGAAATAATTATTGACTCCAACTCTGTAGGCTCTGACAGTTCTGTGGTGGTCGTTGTTCTATCAAAATTATCCTCACATGCCATTAATGACAGTAGGACAAAAATTACTGCAAAAAAACTTTTAGTCTTCATCTATTTATCGCTTTAAGTTGTTAATTAAAAACTAAAGCATGCTTTATGAGTATACTATGCCTAGGGTGCCTAAAACGCTGCATCTCTCTCTGAAAAAAGTTGAGAATAGTGAGGAAACGATTTCTTTGAAGCCAAATGAAAAGTGATGTATTTCTGAAAGTGCTTCTTCTGTTGAATAGCAAATCGATTTCCATTCTAAGGATACACCTCCTTATATCAATCTTTGCTTAACTGATCATTTATTCTAATAAATTCCTGCCATTGACTATACGAATACATTGGACTCCAATCGTAAATTAAATAATGCAAAGAGTCATTGCTAAAAATAAGTCTTACAACATTCTTTTTATTAGTTGTTCGGGGTCTTGTTTTAGAGCCGTCAATATATAATCCTAATGCATTTTTATAAGGAAACGCAGCTGATTTATTCAACCTTTTATATGAGCCCTTCCATTCCAGTTCAACATCATCTATTGTTGTATCACTGGTTAAAACATAGTTCCCTAGGGTAATTTTAGTAGTTGTGTTCTCTTTGAAATTTACTCTATGTAAAAATACTGTGTCTAGGTATTTTTTGAAATAAACATTTTGGGATTCTTCCACATTAATACAATCAAAATAAAATTTACCTTGTCTGTGGTACACAGGTTTGTAGCTGCAAGAATCTACTATATTAAATTTGTTACCATACAACATCTTAAATTCACTAAATGAAGTTATAAACGGATGTGTATTTATTGTAGAATTATAGAAATCAATACTCAAGTCTTCTGATTTTCCAGAATGCTTATTTCTACAAGCACATAATATAACGAGTACACATACAGATATTATCTTCATTTGTTGGTTTACTCTTTTATAGCAGCTCATGTTTCTAAAATAGATAATTTGCCTAGAAGTTTTGGGGAAATAGGCTATGCATTTAGCACTCTGTTCCGATCGGCATGGAAAATGGTGATTAAGACTTGAGGTGTATTTATACAATCATTCGAAGAACTTACTTCTCTACAAAGAGAACCGTTCATACGAAGACTTTTCCATCTTGACCGACCGCAGGGAGTGGAAAGATCTTGTTCTATATGAAAAATGATGGAATTCTGAACGTCAACAGGTGTATGAAGAACTGCACAAGTCCCAGCGGGAAGAAAACTTAATAGTAGTAAGATTCCATAAAAAAGCTAAGCTCCATAGGAGCGACACATTAGGATTATAGTGGTGTGAAGTCAGAGGAATTCAATGGCGGAGGAAAAAGCGGCTATAAGCACCTTGGAAAACTCACCCATATTCTTTATCCAAAGAATCTGAACTCTCTTAAAAGAGAGGTTTTGGTTGGAGTGATTAACTCCCTTCTCTTTGAAGAGAAGAGCTGGGGATGAGTTGAAAAATTATTTTAGAAATAGAACAAGATGCCTCCACCTCCACTCTGTTCCGATCGGCATGGAAAATGTTGTTATTAATTCTTATTCTCTTTTATGACTTCTTTTTCTATCTCTATTTCAATGGTCTTTTCTTGTCCGTGTGACATTACTTCGTCCCAAGTTTTAAATTGAAATAGTTCTTTTCTTGCCTTCAGAGTGACTTCTTTTGTCATCTCTTGACCTTGTCTGAGAAAGGTAACAGAAATTGTATCACCAGGTTTATACTCACTTACCTTCCCGATAAGTACTGGGACTTCGCCCATAGTTTCCCCATCTATCTCAGTTATAATATCACCTGCTTCGAGACCCGCCTCAGAAGCAGCGGATTCTGGTCGTACATCAGCTACTTTTACGCCTTTGTCATGCGCTTCTATATTCACCCCTAGTTGTGCTTTTTCTTTTGCTGTATTGCCTTTTTCTCCGACGGTTTTGACTCTTAATTCTATGGTACCGTCTTCATTTTCTATTTGCTCTAACTCTATGCCTTCTTTCTGAAGAATCTCTGCCACGTCTTCTGGCAGTTCATCGCCTTCAAAATCAAATTCCATCAATTTCTCATCGGTACCTTCATTCTTTTTGATTCGGATACGACTCTTTTTCTGGCCTTCGTCCATACTATCCATCAGCCCTTCTTCTTCCATTATCTTCTTGAGTTCTGCTGGCATTTCACCTTCGCCATCCCAAGAAAGCACCTTCACTTGTCCATTCTCATCTTCTACTTTCACTTCGTACGCCTCTTTTTTGATCATTTTGGCTTTCTTACCTTTTAGAGAGATGACTTCTCCATCCTCAGTGGTCCAGCTGTTCTCTCCTTCTTTTTTCATCTTTTCCATGTAGGCTTTAGCCTCAGCGCCTTCTTTGACAACCTTTTTCTCGGTAACCTTGCCATTCTCATCGACTTCTTTCTCTATGATAACTATCTTATGTTCCTCAGTTTTTTCCTGCGCCGTCAGCGTAGATAGGCTAAAAGCACAGAGAAAAGCTAGAATTGCGATGGACAAAAAATGATTAAGCATGACTTTTATATTTTAGATTATCAAAAATAGAGTCCTCTAGAAGTATTTAGTCTTAATTTATTCTTAAAAACTATTCAATAATTAGCGTTATGTCTCGTTATTTAGTCATGATTCGAAATATCTTAATCATACTAGGGGTTTTTTCGGCAGTTATCGGATGCAAGGAATCCAATTTTGTAACCAATAAAGATGACAACGGAAAGATTACAGAGAAGTATGCCGTCAATAAAGAAAACCAAAAACACGGTGAGTACCTCTCCTATATAAATGGTGTTCTTTCCACCAAGGCCAATTATAAAAACGGCAAGCTGCATGGAGAAAGACTAATATATCACACTAATGGTCAGGTGGAAATAGAAGAAAGTTATGAAGATGATGTGCTGGTAGGACTGTACAAGAGTTATTCTATTAACGGCACCCTCGTACAAGAAGCCAACTATAAAAAAGGAGTCATGCAAGGGATGCTTAAGACCTATTACAATGATGGTCAGCTAAAGGAGGAAGTAACTATGGTGGATAATCAAGAAAATGGTCCTTTTAAGGAATATCATCCTAATGGTAAAATAAAGTGGGAAGGTGAGTTTCTCAATGGTGACAACGAGTATGGACTGCTGAAAAACTACAATGAAGCTGGAGAACTGATAAAAAAGATGATGTGTAATGAGCAAGGCGTCTGCTCTACCATCTGGACTATAGAAGAAGGAGACGTGCAGAAATAAGAACCGAACCTCTAATGAAATATATTTTTTACTTCTTTACTCTTTGTCTTACTGTATCAGCTTCGGCTCAGATAGGCGGTCGCTACGCATTCGATGCAATAGCCTTACCGACCAATGCACGTGCTACGGCCCTAGGTGGCAGCTTGATTACCGTGATAGATAGTGATGTGGCTCTAGCACAACTCAATCCTGCTGTCGCCGATAGCTCAATGAATAACCAACTGAGCTTCAATCATAATTTTCACTTTGCTGGTATCCAAAACGGCAATGTTGCCTTTGGAAAGTATCTAGAACGTCTAGGCATGATCTCACATGTTGCTATCCAGTATATCAATTTTGGTGAGTTCGACGGTAGAGATGTACTAGGTAATGCAACAAGTAATTTCTCTGGTGGTGATGTCGCTATTGTACTAGGAACCGCTAAGCAACTCAATGAACGTATAAGGGCAGGGATAAATCTCAAGGTGCTATCTGGCAGCTACGAAAGTTATAATCATTTTGGAATTGGGCTGGATCTTGGGTTGCATTATGACATACCAGGCAGCGATGCCAGCTGGGGGCTGGTACTAAAGAATATAGGTGGAGAGATCTCTCCGCTAGTGGATGAACGCAAACCCCTTCCTTTAGATCTGCAAATAGGCTTTTCTAAAAGGCTGAAGCATCTGCCTTTCAGATTCTCTATTATTGGACACCATTTACAGGAGCCTTACATCAGATTTGATGACCCGGAGACGGATATTACTACTAGTATCTTTGGTGAGCAGGAATTCAGAAGCTCTTTCTCTAAAAACATAGACAACTTCTTCAGACATCTCATCTTCAGTGGTGAATTCCTTATCGGCAAAAATGAAAATGTGAGACTCAGAGTAGGCTATGACCATTTTAGAAATCAAGAACTAAAGACCACTACTTTCAGAAGTCTGACAGGATTTTCCTTTGGTATCGGCTTCAATATCAAGAAGATAAAGATTGATTATGGGGTAAGCAGATATCATCTGGCAGGCTCGGTCAATCACCTCAGTATCCGCTATGATGTCGGTAGAATCTTCAAGAAAATCTAACAAACGAAACGTTTCGTAGATTACTGTCCTTAGCTTCTATCATATTTGTTAACTTTATGGCGATAACGGTATGGTCCTTATTATCGGGACCTTTATTGGGTTATAAATACCTCTCAGAAAAGCTAAGTGCAACAAATGCAAGTTGAGTCTATAAAGAGAGCTAAGACAATCGCCAGTTGGACAGTCTTCGTTCTCGCAATGTTGGTTTATTATTTCTCTGTCGAAAGGACGGGCAGTCTTTGGGATGTAGGAGAGTTTATCCTTGGTGCCTACAAGTTAGAAGTTGTTCACCCACCAGGGGCACCACTATTTATGCTTATAGGTAGAATCTTTGCTTGGTTAGGGGATATCACTTCTAGTGACCCTGCTAACATTGCCTTTTTTGTAAATATGATGTCCGCAATTTGTACTGCTTTTGGTGCCTTCTTTATTGCAAGAATTACAATAATCCTCGGCAAGTTGATCTATGTAGGCAGAAGAGGAATACCTACTGCAGAACAGAATGTTGCCTTGACAATGGCTGGAATAGTTGGAGGTTTGGCCATGGCGTTTTCATCCTCCATCTGGTTTTCTGCCGTAGAAGGAGAGGTGTATGCAATGTCTACTTTCTTTACGATAATTACTGTATGGACCTCACTCAAGTGGTACTCGTTACCAGACGAACCTCAATCGGACAAGTGGCTAGTATTCACCTGTTATCTGGCAGGTCTATCTATCGGCGTTCACTTACTGAGTTTGCTGACTTTTCCAGCAATCGGACTCATGTATTATTTCAAAAAGTATAAAAAACACAACATTCTAGGCATGTTGCTGAGCTTCATTGCAGGCTCTGCAGTCATCATATTTGTGCAGAAGGTCGTGATAGTTGGTATCCCGACTTTGTGGAAATCACTGGAAGTTCCATTGGTTAACTCTTTCGGTATGCCTTTCCACTCAGGATTGGTAGTGGCCCTGTTGCTGATAAGCTTGCTAGTTTTCTTCTTACTAAAATGGGCACATAAAGACAGACGTTACAACATGCAATTATTGGTCATGTCAGGAATGATGATCGCTATCGGCTTCTCTACTATTGGTGTTATAGTTATCAGAGCCAATGCCGATACGCCAGTTAATATGAATGTACCGAGTGATGCTATGCGGGTCCTACCCTATCTGAATAGGGAACAATACGGAGAAAGAGCCTTAATGTATGGTCCCCACTTCAATGCAAGACCGATAAAACTAGACCAAGAAGACAGACTCGGAAGAGTCGGTGACGAATATGTCAAAGTAGATGAGAAACTGGATTACGTCTACAATGATAACGACAAGATGTTTTTGCCAAGAGTAGGTCATACAGAAGGGGCACGACCACAGCTCCACGGCGAGTGGCACAAACATCTAATGGGCACAGAAAACAGAGGGCGACCTAGTTTTGGGTATAACCTAAAGTTCATGATGAAGTATCAGATGGGCTGGATGTATTGGCGCTATTTCTTCTGGAACTTTGTCGGAAGGCAAAATGCGCATCAAGGATATATGCCTTGGGATGTAAGTGACGGTCACTGGTTATCGGGCATCACTCCTCTAGATGAGGCGCGCCTGCATAATATGTCAGAAATGACTGACACAATGAAGCGACACAAAGGCACCAATAAATATTATTTCTTGCCTCTGATTCTAGGACTATTGGGTTTCTTCTTCCATATGAAAAACAGACCTAAAGAATTCACCTTTATCATGGCACTCTTCCTGATAACGGGTCTAGGACTCATTATGTACTCTAATCAGCCTCCTAACGAACCTAGAGAAAGAGATTATGTGCTAGTCGGTTCCTTCTTTACCTTCTGTATATGGATTGGGCTCGGTGTGCTTTCGCTGACGCGGCTTTTTGCAGATAGATTAGTTATGGGTTCCTCTGTTTCAACTCTCGCAGCAGGTGCAATAGGACTGATGATTCCAGCAATTATGGCGTTCCAGAACTTCGATGATCACAGTAGAATGGGACATTATGCATCCAGAGACTACGCAGCTAATTTCCTAAACTCTGTCGATAAAGATGCCATAATTTTTACCTATGGAGACAATGACACCTATCCACTATGGTATGCACAAGAGGTAGAAAATATAAGAAGAGATGTAAGAGTAGTCAATCTAAGTCTCATTGCCGTGGACTGGTATATAGAAAAGCTGAGACGTAAGGTGAATGATTCCCCACCACTAAAACTTACTATTCCTACTGAAGCCTATCGAGGTAACAAACGGAATCAGGTATTTATAGTAAACCCATCCAATGTGGCTAACAATGCAATTCCTATGAATGCTATGTCCGAGCTTTCATACATCGGATCTTCTAGCAATGAAAGAGATGGTCAGACTACAATGAGATCTAAAAAGCTGTACATACAGGTAAGTCCTGAAAATCTAATGGCAAAAGGACTGCTTAATCCTGCAGATACTTCTGCATATACCAATAGAATAGAACTCAATATACCTGCTGCTGGAACACATAATCCAAACAGCAATAACTTCCAATACATTCTGAAGGACCAATTGGCAGTAATGGATGTGGTCGCTTCCAATCTAGATTCTAGACCTATCTACTTTGCTGTAACCTGTAAGAACGAAAAGCTTATGGGTTTGAATGACTACATGCAACTAGAAGGCTTAGGACTTAGAGTTATTCCAGTAAAATCAAGAAGTGTCAGAGAGTTATCCATCTATGGTAGTGGCCGAGTCGCAGAAGACAAAGTCTATGATAACGTCATGAACAAATGGGCATGGGGTAATTTCGATTCACATGAGACCTTTATAGATGAAAGCTACGCAGCCGAAATCCAAGCAATGAAAATTGTTATGATGAGAGCTTGCCAGAAATTGCTGAATACTGGAAAGAAAAATGAAGCACAAGCAATGGCACAGCAATTTTTCAAATCCTTTCCGCATACCAATTTCCCTTATGATGATAGTGTGATGCCATTTATAGATGTCTTGTCAGAAACTGGGGATACCGAGGGTGCCATGAAGCATATGGAGATACTGGCAACAGAGCTCTACCAGCGGCTGAAATTCTATGACTCACTTTCTGAGGAAGATGTAGCCAGCTTCAAGCAGGATTATGGTTATGCACTCCGTGGCACACAAGAAATCATGCAGACTGTAGACAGATTCAGTGATAAGGAATATGTAGAAAGAATCAAAGCGATGATAAATCAATATGATGTTTCTTCATTAAGAAATAGAGGATAGATGAAAATTGCCATAGGATCAGATCATGCGGGTTATGAATACAAGCGTTTTCTGAAAAAGAAACTCGAAGGATGGGGACATAAAGCAATAGACTTTGGAACTGATGGCCCTGAGTCTGTAGACTATCCAGACTTTGCGCATCCAGTTGCTGAGCAGGTCCAAAATAGAAAAGCCAAGTTCGGTATACTCATCTGTGGAAGTGCCAATGGTGTCGCCATGTCCGCCAACAAACACCAAAAAGTAAGAGCAGCAATAGCCTGGGAAACAGATCTAGCTAGGCTGGCTCGCACGCATAACAACGCCAATGTTTTGTGTATACCAGCTAGATTTGTAACCAAGAGAATGGCAGGAAATATGCTCAAAGCCTTCCTTAATACGGAATTCGAAGGTGGAAGGCACAAGCGGAGAGTGGGAAAAATAGCCTGCAGTTAGTATGCTAATCAAGATAAGGTGAAATAATATCCTGCCTAGTAAGTACATCTAGAGCTTTAACTTACCATTGTCTTAAAAATTGAGCTGAACATGACTATGAGTCTCCAATAACCTATTTTTGCAAAGCTTTTAGGTAAAAAGCATAACGAGCATTTTAGATGAAAGATCTCTTAATTTCATTCCTCCTTCTTATCCCAACATTAATTTTCGGTCAGTATATAAGTACAGTATCTGTTCCAGATCCTGATATACCTATGATAACGGACAGTTCAGATCTAGCAGTAAAAATTGCATCTACTATTACTGCAGCTGACCTAAAATCACATCTATCTATACTCGCTTCTGACGAATACGAAGGCAGAGAAACCGGAGAAAAAGGAAATGAACTAGCAGCTTCCTATATCGCCAACCACTTCAGGAAAATAGGCTTACCAGCTATCGGAATGGAGAACAGCTATTTTCAAGATGTCGCTTTTCATAAAACCAAATGGAAAAAAAATAATCTTTCTGTTAATGGTATAGAATATAAGCATCTGTGGGATTATCTCAGTTTCGCTACACTAAATGAACACAAGCCCTTCTACAAACCAGAAGAAGTCATACTCCTGGGTTATGGTATAGATGATCCTAAGTACAGTGACTACAAAGGCAATAATGTAAGAGGCAAAGCCATCATGATCAATGAAGGTGAACCCATGGATCAAAATGATGTCTCCTTTATTACTGGTACCAAGGAAACCTCTGAATGGAGTGAAAACATCTACAAAAAACTAAAAATAGCTAAGGAACACGGTGTCGATTTTGTCTTTATCATCTCCAGTGAAATAACCAAGTTTCTAGGAGAAAACAGACGTTTTCTTGTTTCTCCTAGCTTAGAGTTGGGTGATGGACAGTACGAATCTGACTTTGCAAATCATGCCTACATTTCCAGCAGTATTGCTAAAGAGATTATAGGCAAGAAAGCTAAGAAAGTTACGCGTTGGAGAAAAAAGAACAGAAAGAAAGCCAAAACCAAAGACATAGCTCTGAAGGCTGATATCCACTTCATCATGGACAAGAACACCGATGTGCTCTATGGTAAAAATGTTGTCGGTTACATAGAAGGAACTGACAAAAAAGACGAGCTCATAGTCATTTCCGGGCATTATGATCATCTAGGCAAAAGGGGCTCGGACATCTACAATGGTGCAGATGATAATGGTTCAGGAACGAGTACAGTAATGGAAATAGCC
>CAYNJK010000052.1:0-12574 GCA_964397575.1 uncultured Saprospiraceae bacterium | reverse complement strand
CTTAGATTGGCAAGATTTTTTGTTTCGTTTTTTATCGAATGAAAAAATGAAAAAATCATCATAAGTAAATAAGGGTCTGTTTATCCAGATCAGATTGTATAAGATTATAGGATAAACAGAAGCCAACTTACCCCTGATATTTTTACAAATTTAATGCCCTCTCTTGGAAAAATCTTGGAAAAAGAGGGTAACCGTGAAATATAAAACCATAGCGGGCAGTCAAAGAACTCTCTTTACGGATTCTGTGATTATTGCACCAACCAAAAATACTCTGTCTTACATTCTATACATTCTGCGCGCCGGTGTTCAGTAGACTGGTATTGTAGTTTCATGAGTTCTTTGCCGATAGCTGCAGCTAGCTCTTTGTCTTGTCCAGAATCATGTCTTATAGCCAGCACCTTCCCTTGCTTATCCATACATATTCTGGCTTCGAATCGTGTGCCGCGTTCTGGACTTGTTTTTTGGACCAGATCTGACTTTAGTTCGTTGGCTAGAAGGCGCGGTGGCTTATCGTCCTTATCACCTGAGAAATTTGTCTCTATAAAGCCTACCAGTTTGTCCTCAGAAAAGTGGTGATAATAGCAATCGCTGTTCTTAGGATCTTGCTCAAAGTGAAAGTAGAAATTTCCAGTATGGACCTCAGAGACCAATACATCTTTTGTCGATTTGCAACTCAGAACTAAAACTGTACAAGCAGCTGCCAGATAATAATATGATAACCTCATAGGTCTAAAATACGAATTTGAAGACTGTAAGTACATCGATTTATGTTCTGGAAGACATGTTTTTTTAAAACTTTCTTGTGTACTTATCTATAAAGCTCTAAAGACATTAGTATTTTTCATTCATAAACAATAAGACTATGGCAGAATATTCAATCACAGTAAATGGAGAAACCAAAACAGTCTCGGTGGATTCTGATACACCTTTACTATGGGTACTAAGAGATACCCTTGATCTGGTAGGCACAAAATATGGTTGTGGAATCGCTCAGTGTGGGGCCTGTACTGTGCATATGGATGGACAAGCAACCCGTTCTTGTTCAGTACCTGTATCCATGGTCGGTGATAAAAAGATTACAACGATAGAAGGACTAGACAAAGAGGCCAAGCATCCTCTGCAGGAAGCGTGGAGAGAACATGATGTCCCACAATGCGGCTACTGCCAGGCGGGACAACTGATGTCTGCTGCTGCCCTCCTAAAGGAAAACAAAGCGCCTTCAGATACTGAGATAGATGAGCACATGTATGGCAATCTCTGTCGATGCGCTAGTTATACAAGAATCAAAGCTGCAGTAAAAACCGCTGCTAAAAAATTCTAAGAATGGATACCAAAGTCAAAAATAAATCTCGAAGATCATTCCTTAAAGTATCTGCTGCAGCTGGTAGCGGTGTCCTGATAGGGTTTAATTATATTTCGTGCAAGACAGATACTGCACCGATAGAAATCATGAAAGACTATCCGCAAGTCTGGAATGCTTTCGATGCCTATATCAAAATAGGTGACACCGGCCTGGTCAGCATCTATTCGCAAAATCCAGAAATAGGTCAAAACATCAAGACTTCTATGCCGATGATTGTTGCAGAAGAACTGGATGTCGCCTGGAAAGATGTGATCGTAGAACAAGCCCCTCTCAATACTGAATGGTACGAAAGACAAGTTGCAGGAGGTAGTCAGTCTATCAGACAAGGCTGGGAGACTCTTAGAACCGCGGGAGCTAAAGTCAGAAAACTCTTGGTAGAGACTGCAGCAGAACAATGGGAGGTGGATCCTTCTGAGTGCCAGGTTTCCGACGGCGTCATTAGTCTTGCAGACGGACGGACCATAGGCTACGGAGAGCTGGCAGAAGCTGCTAGCCAAAAAGAACTGCCCGAGGAGGTAGAGCTAAAAGATCCTAAGGACTTCAAAATCATAGGACACAGCAAGCCCAATGTGGATATGGACGACATTATCACAGGCAAGCCCTTATTCGGAATAGACTTCAGAAGAGAAGGCATGGTCTATGCCAATGCATTGCGCCCACCTTCTTTTGGCATGACTCTAAAAGCCTATGACGATACGGCTGCAAAACAAGTCACTGGCGTCGTAGATGTGATAAAATTTGGTGACAAAGTCGCAGTACTTGCCGAAAATACCTGGGCAGCCATCAAAGGAAAAAAAGCGCTAAAAGTAGAATGGGAACAAAGCGATAAGGCAGAAGACAGTGCTTATCATAGCGAGACCTTGCTGGCAAAACTAGACCAGAAGGCTGCCGAGCCTCGACGTGTAGATGGTGATGTAGACAAAGCATTTGCTGCAGCTGACGAAGTCATAGAAAGAACTTACGAAGCACCTTTCTTACCGCATGCTTGCATGGAACCGATGAACTTCTTTGCACATGTTACTGATGAGAAGGTAGAACTCATAGGACCTATACAGACACCTAAATGGACTGAGACTAGAGTCGCAGAACTACTAGGACGAGAGCTAGAAGAGATCACTGTAGAAATGACACGTATGGGTGGCGGTTTTGGCAGAAGGCTCTATGGAGATTTTACACTAGAAGCGGCAGAATTATCTAAGCTCTCAGGAAAACCTGTTCAGATTGTATTTACAAGAGAGGATGATATGATGGCAGGCACCTACAGGCCAGCCTCAGCATATAAATTTAAAGTAGGTATCAAGGATAATAAAGTAACTGCTTATCATCTTACGGAAGCTTGTTTCAATGGGGAGATGTTCGGAAGTATGCCGAGCAATTTTCCTTGTGGCGCTATAGAAAACTACAGAGTCGATTGTCATAAAATAGAAAGCAATATAACAACAGGCGCTTGGAGAGCACCATATGCTAATTTCTTGGCCTTTGCAGAACAGGCATTCCTGGATGAGCTGGCGGGTATACTATCTAAAGATGCTGTAGATTTCAGACTAGAACTTTTGGAACAGGCTAAGAATAATCCTGTAGGTGAGGAGTATAATTATGAAGTAGACAAATTTGCTGGAGTCATTAAAAAGGCTGCAGAAGTATCAGGATGGACATCAGGTGCCAAGAAGAATCTAGGTTTCTGTGCTTATTATTCGCATAACACCTATGTCGCCGAGGTCGCTGAGGTAGAACTTGTAGATGACATTCCGACTGTACAAAAAGTACACTGTGTCGTAGATTGTGGGATAGTTATAAATCCTATGGCCGCATTAAATCAGATAGAAGGTGGCATCATAGACGGTATCGGACATGCGATGTACGGGGACTTCAGTTTTACGGAGGGGCAGTCAGATGTTGCTAATTATAACAACTACCGACTCATCAGAATAAATGAGATCCCGAAAATAGAAGTACACTTTATAAAAAGTACCAATAAGCCTACAGGACTAGGAGAACCTACCCTGCCACCAGCTGGAGGGGCTGTAGCCAATGCCTTACATGCAGTTACTGGTAAGCGTCTATATAAGCAACCTTTTGTAAAGTACTATGATGTGATAGGCTAGTTGTTATCAGAGCTCAGTCCTGAAAACTCTTTACTGCGTCTATCATATAGGGTCATCATCGCACCGTTTACCTTGTCACGGATAAGACTAGCATACTTGTTACGCAAGGCAACATCTTTCTGTAGATTCAGCACCTCGAAAACGACTCCGGAGATGTCATATCCTACGAGTTGCTCGGTCGGATAGCCGTGGGCATCTACGATTTTCATTATTTCTATTTACAATCATACTTAGAGTTTAGGGCCGATAGGCGCAAAAGCTATGCTCTAAAGGTCCAAAGATAATAGTGAAGTATCTATAGCTTCTATATAATTTAAGAGATCGAGGATTTTTAAGCATCCATATATATCTAAACTATCCAACTTTACGTTATACCTCTGTTACTTAGAAACTGGGCACTTCTATGAATCAGATAAAACCAACTGAGGCTTCATTCGTAACGGAGAGGCCTCATACAGACGTACTTAGGGAATATATTTCCTACTACTACTTTCATCGTAAGGAAGCAGGGACTACTATAGAATTCCTTTTCTATCCCCATATAAAAAATGGTTTCACCATTTATAAAAACTCCAAGACTTCTATTTCTAACTATAAAGCGAGAACAGAACCAGATAACAGTATAGACTACACCTTTCTGTATTCGGGGCTTGAAATGGAAGCCACTCATGTTTCCATTATGCCACCTTTTGATAAAATTGGTGTTGCTTTTCAGCCTCTTGGACTGAATTATTTCGTGGACCAACCTTTAGGTGAGCTTATGACTAACAGAGAGGACATTCGCTTCGATTATTTTAGAAAGGACATACTTCCCGTATTAGACCAAGTCTACACTTCTAAGGATATTACTAAGAAAGTCCAATTGTTGGATCAGTATTTTCTACAAAAACTGGTGGATTTTTCTGAATCAAGATTAAAGCAAGCCGTCGACCTACTCATCCATTCCTCTGAAAAATATACAGTAGAAAAATTAGCAAAAGCCATTGCAGTAAGTAGAAAAACGCTACTTAGATTATTCAAAAAACATCTTAACTGTTCAGTAAAGGATTTCATACATATAGTCCAGTTCCGTAAAGCAGTAAAACAATACCAGATATCACAGAAAAAACCGCAGCTAGGAGATGTTGCGCATAACAATAATTATTATGATCAATCTGATTTCATCAAGCGATTCAAAAAGATTACTGGATTTAACCCCAAACGATTCTTTACTGATATCGCTCACATAGGCAACGAGGATACCTTCTGGACCTTTGTAAAATAGATTTATAATCCTAGTCCCAAATCTCCAATTATCAGAATCTCAGCCGATATAAATTTGAATAGCCTTAGAAAAATGCTTGTTCGTCGATTATAAGCGTTACTAAATCGTTAAAGAGTTATTTCGTACGAATTAAATCGTACTTTGCTTTCGAATATCTAGCCATATGAAATACTTACAATTTTCCATTGTTTCACTTATTCTATTTTTTAGTGCCAATATCCTAGCGCAAGACTACAAAGTTACTGGAGTTGTAGAGGACACCTTAGGCAATGCCTTGATCTCTTCTACCGTACTATTGCTCGAAAAGGCAGATTCGACTATGGTCGATTTTGCCCAGACAGGAATGGATGGCTCCTTTAGATTTAAAAACATTCCTGCGGGCGAACATCTCATAAAGACCACCTATCTAGGATATATTCCCCTTACTGTAGATGCCAGTTCTACAGATGGATCCAATGTAAATCTGGGCACCCTAAAGATGTCTGAGCTCGCCGAAGAACTAATGGAGGTAGTAATAAAAGCTGCAAAAGCTCCTATCAAGATGAGAGGAGACACCATAGAATATGATGCTTCTACTTTTCAGGTTCCGGAAGGCTCTACCGTGGAGGACCTACTCAGGAAATTGCCAGGCATAGAGGTCGCTTCTGATGGTAGTATCAATGCTGATGGTAAGGCTGTAGACAGAGTCACAGTAGATGGAAAATCATTCTTTGGGTCCGATCCGAAAGCAGCAACCAAAAATTTGCCAGCAGAAGGTATATCCAAAGTACAAGTCTATGATACCAAGACGGAAGAACAAAAAATAACTGGCTCCACGGAAGAGTCAGAAAATAAAACGATGAATCTCGAGCTCAAAGAGGAGTTCAAAGCAGGTGGTTTCGGAAAAGTGATCGCTAGTACAGGGACAGAAAATAGAAACGAGCTCAAAGGCAACTACAATAAATTCAATGATAAGATACAGTTCAGCATCGTAGGTGTAGGTAACAATACAGGTCGTAATGGTCTGTCATGGGATGATTATCAGGACTTTATGGGGTCCAATGCCTGGAATTGGGGCGGTGGTACAGACTACGGTTTTGGAGGTAATGGTGGGTATTACTCTGTCACCTTAGGAGGAGGTGGCGGTATAGAGCAGACGATACAGAGTCTTTTCTTTACTGGGGAAGAAGCAGGCTTTCCAGAAAACTACAGCGCCGGACTTAACTTCAACTATGATCATAACAAGACCAAGGTATCCTCAGTCTACTACTACAATCAAAATGCTCTGATCAGAAATTCTAATCAAGATGAAGACAAGTTCTATCAGGCATTTACTCAAAACGAAGTGATGAGCAGTAGTAATGACGACCAGTCCAAAGGCCATCGTGTAGAACTATCTTTCGAAAAAGAGCTAGACTCACTACATACAATTGTTGTAGATGTCAATGGTTCTCTTATAGATGACAACACTTTTTATTCTGGCAACTCCTCGCTGTCTCGTGATAATACCCTGACTTCTAGTAGTAACTTCTCTAACCTTACTAACAGAGATGGCAGACTACTTAATACGACCGCCATACTCAGAAAGAAGTTTAAGAAAAAAGGAAGAAGTATGGGTCTCAATGTCTCTTATCTAACTACTTCACTTGACGAGGAAAGACAGCAAGAATCTACAACTGACTTCCTTAATGCTGAAAGCCCTATAGACCAGCTGGTACTCAATCAGTCCAATGACAACTTAGCGAACAAAAATGTATTTAAAGCCAATGCTTTATTTGTAGAGCCCTTGTCAAAAAAATTCTTTTTACAGTCTTTCTATAATTTTAGAAACAGAGTAGAAGACGGCGAGAGAGAAGTAAATGATCTAGAAGGGGGTGAGCGCAATATAAATGTAGACCTAAGTAGATCTTATGAAAACACTATAAATTATCATCGAGCAGGTAGTGCTATTCGTTATTCTCATGATGGTCTTAATATTTCCTTGGGTGGCGCTTATCAGTACTTCGGCTTAGGTGGAGAATTTAGATCTGTTGCAACTCAAGAACTCTTAGGAACGGTAGATAGAGAGTTCGGTAATTTTATACCTCACCTTTCTTTCAGTTATACACCTAAGAGAAACACCAGATTGAGCTTGTCTTATAGCAGGACAGCAAGAGAGCCTAATATTCAGGATCTTGCCCCTCTGGTAAATAATGTAAATCCTTTATTTATAAGAATAGGAAATTCGGCACTGGAACCAGAGCTAGATAATAGTATAAGATTCAGAGCTTCCCAGAACTTTCCACTCTTGGATATGAGGATAAGTATCAATGGAACACTTTCACTCATTGAGTCACAGTTCTCTTCCATGGAGACCGTAGATGAAAATCTGATTACAACCTATCAGCCCATCAATGTCAATGACGGACAACGTAGGTCCATCTATCTGAACTTCAGCGTCCCGATTATCAAGAATAAAATCAAATTTAGAACCTGGTACAGCATCAGTCAAAATTTCAGAACTTCCTTTGTCAATAATCAAGAGAATGAAACTCAAGTCTTCTCACATTCGCCCTCAGTCACATTAGATATAACACCATCTCAAGATTATTCTCTTTATTTGAATGCAGACTTTTCTATTTCAAATACAACTTATGACATAAATACCTCGCAGGATCAGCAGACCAGAAGAATAAATTACTCCGTAGAAGCCAATGCAAAACTTTTTGCAGGATTTTTTACTAGCGCTTCGCTCAATTATTCTAGGTACATCAATGAAAGATTTGACCAGGATAGAGTTATTCCGATTCTGAATGCTTCCATCTACCGACACTTTCTACCTAAGAACCAGCTAGAAGTCCGTTTTTCTATCTATGATGGATTTAACGAAAATGTTGGCTTTAATCAGAGTGCTTATGGTATCAGCGTCTCCCAGTCTACTGTAGAATCTTTGGCCCGATATGGTCTTCTAAGTCTGACTTACAACATAAGAGGTATGAAGACCGATGTTAGAAAAGATTCTTGGTGGTAACCTTAAGTAATCCTTAAGTACTTTTTAGTTCGAATGAAAATAATTTTGCATCCACAACTTCATATAAAATGAAACTAAAGCTTCTGGTCCTTCTTGCGTTTGTAACTTTCGAAACAGTTGCACAATCACCCGCAGGTACAATTACCTATAACAGAAAAACTGACTGGATTTCTATCATGTCCAAGTTGCCTTATGTTTCCCAAGAGGAAGTAGACAGGATGACACTGACCTGGGGCAATCGTGATGATTACGAAGGAGAAAATTTCGAATTATTTTTCAAGGACTCCAAGACACTTTACACTTACAAGGAAGAAGACGACGGATCATCTGGAGGTTACTCTTGGAAAAAATCCCAACTCATCCTGATTAGAGATTACAAAAACAAAAAAGTAAAAGACCTCAAGGAAGAAGTAGGTGCCACTTTCCTGGTAGAAGAAGATCTCAAAAGAACTAGGTGGAAAATCCTTAATGAAATAAAGGAAATCAAAGGCTATCTCTGCATGAAAGCAGAAACGACTAATACTGTAAAGGACCAAACCATCCATGCATGGTTTACAGATGCGATTCCACTTTCTGGTGGACCAGAAGGCTTTGGAGGTCTACCAGGCATGATACTGGAATTGGATATAAATAATGGTGATGCGATAATTACCGCAACAGAAATAGATCTGAAAACGCCACTTGACAAACTGCCTATTCCCAAAAAAATGAAAGGGAAGAAAACCAGCTCAGAAGAGCTGAATGCCAGATTAGAAAAGTTTATCGCCGAAAGTGTAGAAGGCAGAAAGAATCCTTACTGGAGAATCAGGTACTAGAAACCAGGATTTCTCTTTAAGTCAAATCTAGATAAGGATAGGCCTCTAGCAGGCGCTCCTTGTCCTCGTCTAACTTTTCTAGAAAGAGTCTATGGCTTTCGCTTTCAGGAAACAAGGCTCTGTGTTGCATTCTGTCTTTGACAGATTTTACCTGTGCCCTAAGTGGGGCTTCCTCTGCAAGCAATAAGCACTCCTTCACCATATCAAAGATCATATCTACAGCAAGTGAAGAAGGATGGATCATATCTCGGTCATAGTATCTATAGTCTCTAAGGTCGTCCACCATCAGTTCATAAGAGGGAAAGTAATGGCAGTTCTCATGCTTAGTAACCAACTCATGGATAGCCAGTAGCGCGGTAGACTTGCTTTTCCTATCGTCTACTAGGCCATTCTTGGTATGTCTTACGGGACTTACCGTCCATACCAATTGC
Source organism: uncultured Saprospiraceae bacterium (assembly GCA_964397575.1). GTDB lineage: Bacteria > Bacteroidota > Bacteroidia > Chitinophagales > Saprospiraceae > RFSX01. Next base: position 3,607 of record CAYNJK010000052.1, on the reverse strand, counting down.
AACTTAGGGTCACAGGAGTCCATAAGTTCTTGCCTCAACTGATCAAGAATAGCACTGACATCCTGGAGACTGAGTAGCTCTCTGGTAAACTGCTCGGTGGGGAGTTTATGACAATTATTGACAATTTGGGTCGTTTTATTGTCTCTATACACGAAGCAAGTACCTATAGTAATGAAGACATACTTTGCCCCAGTTAGGTACTTCTGAGTCTTTATCAAACTGGTTTTTGCGTAATCTAAAATGTCGTCTGCTGACGATTTGTTAAAACTACTGTGAAAATCAGGATGAGAGAAGAGACTATTATGGAAGTTTAGCTGGGATTCATGCAGCGAATCAGGGTTTTTGACCCTCTGTATAGTAGTCAAAAGGCTAGCGGGGTTAAAAGTAATGCCGCATGGATTCTGGCGGACGTGATATCCCATATAGGTCAATTTATCCGACATATGGAGTGAAAAACAAGAGCCTAGAGATAAAATGGGGTCCGTATGGGCTATTTTGAATGTATATTTAGGAGGTAATAATTGCGTTCTAGTTTTCATACGTAGCCAACTTCAAGGGAAAAATTAGTGAGTTCTTGCAATAAATAGAGCTAAAGTGCTGCTTTTTTTGGCATATTGATTGCTTAACAGTGATATGGTTGAAATAACATAAGTATTGTTTACACCAAGTAGGTATAAAGAATATTAAACTCTCCATACTTCATATTTTCACTATTTATCCTACTTTTATATATAATCTAGTATTGTACTAAAGGTTTCAGATTAACGATCAGAAAAAATTACACAAAATGAAGTATTTCAAGAATTTGGTTGTCCTTACAGCTGTGTTTCTAACAAGCTTTTCCATGATGGGTCAGGATATCCATTTCTCTCAATTCTACATGTCTCCTCTCAATCTTAACCCTGCTCTTACAGGTGTTATGAATTGTAATACGAGAGTAGTAGCAAACTACAGAAATCAATGGTCTCAGGTTTTGAGACAAGATGCATACAACACTTACTCTGTATCTTATGATCAGAAAATAGCTGTCGGAAGATCGGATTATTTCGGTATCGGTGGTTCGTTCTGGGGAGATAGAGCTGGTGCTCTTAACTTCGGTACGACTTCTGGTAGAATATCATTTTCTTATAGTAAGAGAATGGGAGGATACCGAAAGACTGCCCACTATCTAGTATTCGGAGCAGATGCTGGCATCGCACAAAGAAGAGTAGATCCTTCTGCAGCCCAGTGGCCGTCACAACATGATGGAAATGGTGGTTGGGACCAAAATGCCCCGGCACCTGCTTTAGTAGGCTTCCAGCAGGACTTCCTACATGCAGACGTCAGTGCTGGACTGGTATGGTTCTCAGTTCTAGATGAAAGAAATAGTTTCTACTTAGGACTAGCGATGCATCACCTTAATCAGCCTAATGTGTCTTTCTACGGAAACACAACGACAGAAGCGCTGACAAGCAGATTTACCATTCATGGTGGTGGTGAGTTCGAAATAAACAAAAACATAAGTGCCGTTCCTGGTGTCGTATTTATGACGCAAGGGCAACACTTGGAGATAAACGTAGGTACCAGTTTCAGATTCCACTTAGGACCTAGATCAGAGCAGCAATCATGGCAGCTAGGAGCATGGTACAGAGTAGGAAATCAGGTAGATGGAGGCTTGCACTCAGATGCAGTAATCATCTCTACTAGATTTGACTATGGCAACTATGGTATAGGCTTTAGCTATGATGCAACAGTATCTAAACTAAGACAAGCTGGTACTGCAAATGGTGCCTTTGAGTTCTCACTGAACTACCTTATCTGTGGACCAGAAAAACGTTCAGTATACTGCCCAAGATTCTAATAGAGATGAAAACATAAAAATTAGAAAAAAGAAGCCTTGCTATTCAGCGAGGCTTTTTTTATGCCTGGACTTAAGTTAGTGCCCCCCTATCCTTCCAGCAACTAGCGCTTTTTCTTTCTCTTAGACATTAGAAAGCTATAATTAACATCAATTTAGTATGAACTGGCCATGCAGATAGTTAAAGGTTTAGTACTTTCACAACGCAAATTGGTACTCCCCTCGTTATCATAGTTACAACCCCAAGATTAATGTCAACCTAAAATCTGAATTATGTTTGGTAATAAGAAAAACACCGACCCTAGTGCTGCCAATATTTCTTCCTCAAATATTAACACATTAGTAGAAGGCACCACTGCGGAAGGTACAATTAATACAAGTAGTGATCTGCGTATAGATGGTCATGTAAATGGTACTATTAACTGTGGTGGCAAACTAATAGTCGGGCCATCAGGCAATGTAGAAGGAGATATCAATAGCCAAAATGCAGTTATAGAAGGCCGCGTACAAGGCAACATCGTCATACAAGACATCCTAGACGTCAGAGAAACTGCCTCTGTCAATGGTGAGATCAAGACGGGTAAGTTACTCGTACAGAATGGTGCTACTTTCACCGGCAATTGCGATATGGGGCACAGAATAAAGAACCTCTCTACAGAAGCTTCTTAACTCCAGGCTCTATTGGACTCACCGAAATATAAAAAGCAAAAAAAGGTACAGGCCTACACTAAGTACTCAGGAATTGCCTATCAGATGTTTGGGCTTTTGGCTCTGTCCATTTTTTTGGGGCTGAAAGCAGATGCCTATTTCGGAAACGAAAAAAAGATAATTACAGCCTTTGGTACCCTTTTCATTTTGTTCACATTTTTGTACAAACTGTATCTGGATTTAAATAGAAAGAAAAAGGAATAGATGCCGTTTTCCAAGTTTCTTACATATCTACTCTTTTCTACAGCCGCTACCATAGCGTTGTTCTTCTTGTTTCATGCTTTCTTACCGCTTACGCAACATCTAGAAATACTGTGGTGGTCCATTGCTTGTTATGTTCTTTTGGCCTTCATCATACACTTTCTGGTGGAGCGATCTCTGAGATTAAAAGCTGGGCGCAATATGATAGGCTTGGTTATTTTCAATGTGTTTCTTAAGCTCATTTTTACTTTCGGATTCGTTTCCTTGTATGTGAAATTTAAAACACCTGAAGACAAGTTATTTTTAGTACCCTTACTACTCACCTATCTTGTCTTTACAATCTTCGAAACCTGGTTTCTAAATTTGCAGGCCAGAGAAGTACGCTAAGTCTGTAGGCTACAGTGTCCGATTTTCTTTAGCCCTATTTCTTGTGAACAGAAATTATAGTTAAATTAAAGCGCAAGTAGGGCACCATTTTCTGCTGTGCATTGTACAATCAGAATAGACCCAGCTAAAATAATTCGAAAATGAAAAGAAGAAACTTTAACAAAACCGCTGGTCTTACGGCTTTTTCCATCATGACAGGTTTGGGTCTGGGATGCAAAAATACAGCTGCCGAAAATGTAACCAAGCAAGCTTTAGAAGCGGCCACAACCTCCAAAAAGCCTTTTTTCAAACTTTCTTTGGCCCAGTGGTCTTTGCATAAAGCCATCCATGAAAAAAGAATGGACCCTTTTGACTTTGCAACAAAGGCTAAGAGTTTGGGTTTTCAAGGACTAGAATATGTCAGCCATCTCTACTCAGACCACTACAAATCGGCAACTACTACCCTCGCTGGAATAAAGAGCATGACCGATAAGC
>CAYNJK010000051.1:12274-12595 GCA_964397575.1 uncultured Saprospiraceae bacterium | reverse complement strand
ATGCTTACCATGGAAATGGATAGCACCAAGATTAATACCAACATGAAAACAATCATGTCTCTGGTCAATGAATGCTATACTCAGCTCAAAAGCGAAAACCCCGAAAGTAGTGTACTCAGAAGACTGAGACAACTAGAAAGACGTCTACAAGAACTCAATGCAGAAGAACAATCTTGGTCAGACTTCAAAGATGTATTTGAGAGTATGGATAGCGAATTCTTCAATAGGCTTACTACGCGAAATCCAAAGCTAACTTCATTGGATCTCAAGCACTGTGCTTACATTAAGATGAATATAGACAATTACGAGTTGGCCAAAATC
>CAYNJK010000051.1:0-12264 GCA_964397575.1 uncultured Saprospiraceae bacterium | reverse complement strand
AAATCCTCAATGTGGAAATGAAAAGTCTACAGATGACGAGGTACAGGCTAAAGAAAAAGCTGAAGCTTACTCAAGACGAAAACTTGAGAGAATTTATCTTATCAGTATAATTTTTCTGTTCTACTTATTTCGTAGTTAATCTATGTAGATGCGTTTGCCTACAATCTGGCATTCCGAAATCTAGATATTAGATATTTACTTTAATATGCTTGCATATAGTGAAGTAGAAGGTTGCTCCCTCTCCTAAGGTAGACTCTACCCAGATATCCCCTTCATGTTGTTCCACTATTTTTTTGCATATAGAAAGACCTATGCCAGTACCTTTGTACTTATTTTCGCTATGTAGCTTTTTGAACATCATGAAGATTTCTCTCAGATACTGAGGCTCTATTCCTATACCATAATCTTTTACTGAGAATACATGTCTATCATTCTCTTCCTTGTAATCTATTTCCACGACAGGCGATTCTCCTTTCTTGACGAATTTCATTCCGTTCATGATCAGATTCTGAAAGACTTGTCGCGTTCTACTGGCATCACCTACTATGCTATCAGGAAGGTTCAATATTTTTACCTCTCCATTGGCTTCGCTAATAGACTCATTTAATTCTATAAGTAGATGCTTAAGTAGTTTTTTCATATCTACTACCTCAAACTCTATGGCCTGTGTATTTATCCTAGAGAACGACAAGAGATCGTCTATCAGTACTTGCATATTGGTACTGGCAGAAATAATGATATCCAGAAATCTGGCATTCTTCTCTTCCAGAGTCTCCTTGGTATTATTTTTTAGCAACTGGGCAAAACTTATAACTGACCGTATAGGTGCTTTTAAGTCATGAGATGCGATGTACGCAAAATTCTCCAACTGCATATTACTCTCTATATATACTTTCAGCTCCTCATTCTTTTCATTCAGTGCCTGTAGTTGTTCATTTATAATGGCTTTGCTCTTTATTTCATCAGAAACATCTCTTAAGTTTCGGACCATAAAGGCCTGACCTTCATGCTCAAACAATTTTTGAGAGGCGACGACATCATAGGTGCCTTCATCATGTGAAAATCTACATTCTGTCTGGCTAGATCCTGTCTTCATGGTTTTTCTAACTATCTCCTTAATTACAACTTCGCTCCTTCTACCATCTAACTGATACTCAGGAGTGATAGATAATAACTCCTGCTCGTTATGCATTAAGATATCCTTGTTCCCAAAAAGCTTTTTCATTCTGTCATTACGAACGATAAGTTTTCCATCAGAAAAATACCCATCATTTATATCGAACTTTAATATATCTATCCCATCGAAGCTATTGAATATAAGAGCTTCGTAGATGGATGACTTTTCATTGGCCAGTCTGAGGTTTTTATAAATTTCAGTTTGATCAGAAAGGATTAAGAAATAAGAATCATCTGAATCTATTGTTCTTACAACATTCATACGTACGACCTTTTCTTCACCATTCTTATGCGTTAATGGAAGAAGACTGCTCTCTGGAATCGTACCTTGTTTTATACTTTCTAGCTTTTCAGTACAAGAACTTTTCTGGTCTTTATCTACAAAATAGCTGGAAGTCTCTGGAACAAAATCCAAGAGCTTAGAGTTTAGAAACTCTTCCTTTGTAAGTCCTAGGAGGTTTAATAAGGCTGAATTACAATCTATATTGATATCATCCTTACTATCGTATAATATGATACCGTTATTAGTGCTTGAGAAAAGTGAGTCGTACTTTCCACTCGTTAAGCTTAGCGCTTCTTGGACCTGATGTTTCTCTGTCGCATCTACAAAAGAGATATAGAATGATTTCTCATTCCCTGTTTCATTTTTTGCAAGGGTGCCTACTCCTTCCAAGTTAAATTTTTTGTCATGTATCGTAGTGAAACTGATAGTCAGCGTGACTGATGGTGCTCCTCTAAAAAGTTTTTGTACACCATCCGCTATAATTTTCTGTGAGTTTTCATCTAAGTAATAATAAAGCTTATGATCCTTCATCTCATCCTGAGTCATCTCAAGAATCCTTTCTACCACTGGAGAAGCGTAGGTCAAAGTACCATCTAACTCCATGATGACAAGACCTGTAGGAGAGTTTTCTACTAAGGTCCTAAATTGATACTCACTAAACTCTAGCGCTTCCTTGGCCTTTACATAATCCGTGATATTTCGGCTTACTTCTAGGGCGCCTATTATTTCATTTTCTTGATTTTTTACAGGTAGATAGTGGTTCCGATGGACTGTGCATTGTTCATTATTCACTTTTATCTCATCGAATGACTCACCCTTCAGTGCTCGGTCGTACAAGGTTTTCCGCTCTGAAAATGTCTCTTTATCCAGTAGTGCTGGCAGATTAGAGCCTACTTCTATATCTATATTGTGATAGAGCTTATTCTGTTGTATCGCAGTGGCATTACAAGACAAGACTTCATAATTGGTATTTATGGATACCAAGCCATCTGAAGTGCTATGAAAAACTGCTTCGAGAGTTGACTTAGCTTTTGTCAACTTGGCATTCTTCTCATGTTCTTCAGTGAGATTATTGATACAAATCATAGCGCCGACTGGCTCTCCGTGCTTGTCCAGTATGCACTTGATATAGAGCTTAAGGTAGAATTTCTCATCGTTTTGCAGCAACTCAAACTCCGTAGAATAGGAGTCTTTGTTCTTCATCACCTCCTCATGAAATCCTAGAAAGTTTACAAATTTGTCTTGGAGGATTTCGTTGAGCTCGTGGCCTATTTCTAGCTCGTAGGAAAAAAGTTGCTCAAACAATTTTTCAGCTGCATTATTAAATGACTTTATCCTCAATTCTGGATCATAGATGACATAAGCATTCTCTGAGAGCAACATGACTTCATTCATGATGCTCTGATTGGACTCTATTTCTCTAAAAGAGTTCTTCAAGTCAGACGTTGTTTGCTTATTACTCAGTTGTGATTCTATCAGTTTGGTTACATCCTTACCATACTCTAGAAAACCTACAATCTTACCAGATTTATTTTTGAGTACTTTGTAGCTAACATCTATATATTGGGTTCTGCCATTGAGTTCTAGCTCTATCTTTCTTGTAACATTCTGTCCACCGATAGCAGGGTCGTAATACTTTGTTTTTCTTTCGTCATAGCCCTCCTTACCGTAGTAATCAGGAAGGTATGATCCTATTGTGATTTCTTTACCTATGACCTGCTTATGAATAGCACTAGCAAGTTCGTTGTAGTATCTTATTTTATATTCTAGATCTATCAGGACATAGTAACTATCAGATGATTCTAACAGAGAAAAGATAGTATGGTGGTCTACATCCAGGTCAGACAGCAACTCAGAAGAATCCTCTAGTTTGGCAGGCTGACTAGACGCTAAGCAGGTATCAGCAGTTTCTGTAATGGTCAGTATCGTATTATTATCCTGCCCCGAGATGCTGGAATTAGCATTTACTACTACGACCTTAGTACCAGTAGCAGTACTTAGGCTTGCCGTCTTACTGCCTGTTACTACAGGGGCTTCGCTGAGCCATTTAGAAAGATTTTCACCATTTTCTAGCGTCAGAAAGTCCGATAGCGGTTGCTGTCGAATCTGTGCTGGCGCTTTGCCTACGAACTTAGCAAAATGTGTATTTACCGATTTTATTTTGCCATCTTCTAGTAAAAGGCAGCCAACGGGTAATGTATCAAAAGGATGGAAATGCTCAATTTCACCCGCATCCAAGAGGAACCAAGAAGTTTTCATATAATAAAAATAACTAATATGACTATTAACACCAAATCTGGCAGTTATAGTCAATTTAATTAGTTTTTGGTTCCTATGTGGGGAGTCTTATTACTCGTTCTCCCCTACTGGCTCGTCTGAAGTCGTTATGTATGCTACATTTCCCTTTAAATCATAGAAGAAATAAAGCGGCTTTTCGTTTCTTAATAAATCGATAAATGCCAAATATCTGTCAGCTTTTATATAAACTTCGTAAGTAGAATTTTTACCATTGACAGTCGCTTTATTCTTTTTTAGCCTACCATCTCTAAATCTTAGAATAGCTTTCCCTGAAGGTAAAGACAAGTGTATAACGCCAGAACTGAGCCCTGCCGCGCCACCTCCATAAAGAAATACCTTGTACGATTTGAATTGTTCTATTATAAAGTTCTTCTTTTTCGTTGCCATGTCTTATTGAGTAGTTTTCAAAATTTGATAACAATATAGGGTAATTCTCTACCTATTAGTGCATGATTATTGATTTAGAAACTCAGTTATTGCGTAGATTGGCTGCTGATTAGAAATGACAGAAAAGAGAATTAATATCGCCATAGATGGCCATTCTTCATGTGGCAAATCCACTTTGGCAAAAGCACTGGCCAAGAACCTAGACTATGTCTACATAGATTCTGGGGCAATGTACAGATCGGTCGCTTTATATACGATACAACTAGGCATAGATGGCACAAACGAAAAAGCTGTTACTGCCATTCTAGATGACATTCATATAGATTTCCGCTACGAGGATAGTCGATTTGCCATTTTGCTTAATGGTGAGAATGTCACCAATCGTATAATCTCACTAGATGTATCTAATATAGTGTCGGAAGTGGCCGCTATGAGTGACGTCCGGACCAAACTGGTCAAAATACAGCAAGCTATAGGCCAGCAAAAAGGTGTGGTCATGGATGGTAGAGACATAGGAACAGTGGTCTTTCCTCTGGCTGAGCTTAAGCTCTTTGTTACAGCAGATATAGCGGTCAGAGCTCAGAGACGCTTTCTAGAACTGAAGGAAAAAGGAATGGACTCTACATATGAGAAAGTCTTAGAAAATCTCAGTCATCGAGACCATATAGATTCTAATCGATCTGACAGCCCACTTATACAAGCTAAAGATGCCATACTGATAGACAACAGTTATATGGACAAGGAAGAACAACTCTTTCTCGTCGAAAAAATTCTGGACGACTTATTACGATAAGCTCTTTCGGTTTGCCCCGGAGTTCGGTTTACCCTAAAAGAAAATGGGGCACTTGCAATAACAAGTGCCCCATCTATTTATTTGACTATCAGTTTATTATCTTATTACTGTTACGTCACCTGCCTCTATTTCAGAGAACTCTTCTGCACCGCCTTCATCTACTACTAGATTAATGACATACACATAGACTCCTATTTCTACAGCAGCTCCGAGGTCTTCGCCCCAGACGCCACTCCAGCCTAAGTTCCACTTATGGCTAGAACCTTCTGCAGTTCGGATTTCTTCTCTATCTAATAGTGGATCTAACTGCTTGGTATACACCAGTTCTCCCCATCTATCGTAGATAGCTACATCTTGGACAGTGACACTACCTTTGGTAAACATATTAAACTGTGCATCTTCGCCACCTAAAGTAGGTGAGAAAACGTTAGGGATAAACCACTTCTCTACATCTATTATACTTACTCTGATATCGTCTTGTGCAAAACAGTTGTCGGAGAAGTAAACTTCTACTCTGACATCAAACTCAGGTCCATAAATTTCTATAAGCCCTTCTATATCCACTGTACTGCCATCTGAGTCTACTGGAATACCATTTATATACCAGATAATATTACTCACTTCTACTTCTAAGCCTGTATCCATCAGTATTACTTCGAAAGTCTCCGTATCTCCTACAAATATCTGAGAAGGACCTTCTATAGTAACCGTAGTATCAGGAGCAGCCAAAATAGGTATAAGAATATTCCCAGTACATCCATTAGCGTCGGTGACTACCATATCATACTCTCCAGGTGCAGGAATAACAAACTCTTGCTCTGACTGCGCCGGTCTAGAAGGATCTCCTATCCAGCTATACATATATGGTTCAGTGCCTCCATTCCCAGAAAGAATAACACTAGGTACTTCATCTGCTATACAATCAGGATCATTGATCTCGAAGCTGATCGTCGGATTATCAGAAACCGTAATCTGGTAATCGGTCGTATAAGTACACGGATCTATACCATCACTATAAGTTACAGTATACGTAATGTCTATTACTTCCTGTCCTGAGCTAAAGACGACTGCTGATGGATCAAAGGCACCTGTACCAGCATCTACAGCAGGATGGGTTTCCCAACTTTCTGACTCTAGATTTGTAGTCGGTGGATTCTGAAGTCTCTCAGCCCCTGGAAGATTAAATCCACTAGCTTCGTTTATACAGCCTGCATCGAACATATTGTCTGCTCCAAAATCAGGGAAAACTGAAGGTGGACAATTCTGAGTAGGACAAGTTGCAGTACCCGTTATATCTCCACAAGCATTCGGTGAATTTTCTACAGCAGTCACAAAGATTGTAACTTCATCAGCCGTTACATTCTCAACTACAACTGAATTCCCAGTTGGTTCGTTGAAAACAAGATCAGGGTCTTCACCATCTATTGAGACATTAAAGGCGATTATATCCTGCAGGAAGTCCCATTCAAAAGTAACAGTACTATTTGTTGCTGTTCCACACCTTATATCAAAAGAACCTGGCATATCAAGCGTTACGTCTCTTGTAGCCGGATCGCTCATACAATCACTTGCACTGCTCGCTACTACTGAAACTGTAGCCATATCGGAATACTCTACATTATAAGGACCAGGACCTGCCCCATCTATAACTGTACCTCCAGCAAAATCAAACTCGTAAGTTACGGCTGGGTCGTTGGATGGATTTGTCACATTTATCACAGAAGGAGATCCGATACATACTGCTTCTATTTCATCTAAATCTACAACTGGTCTGATATTAACCTGCACTTCTATTTCCATGTCGTAAGTACATGCATCCGGCTCCAGAGCATCTATCCATACGAAATCTATATCATAAAGTCTGCTGTTTGCCGAAGGCGGTGTAAACAAGCCATTGTCATCTACATTAGGATTATCCCACATAATCGTACCCTGCATAACATTACCCATAGGATCTATCACATCCCCTATTTCTAACTGTATAGGACCGTCAGTTGCTGGATCCCAGCATACTGTAGGCGATGGTATCATAAAGGTCGGCGTGATACAACTACTTGCAATACAGAAGCTCTCTGACTCATTACTGTCATTACAGTTCTGATCAGGATTGAGTGCAACAACTGTAATTTCTACTTCGTCATCCTGCTCTAGCTGAGTCAAAAAGTCAAACCCAGTCGTATTGGATACTTGTATAGTATCTTCTGTAGGTGGTCTTCCATTTACACTAATAGAAACAAAATAGTCTACGACGCCATCTACATCTTCCCAGTCAAACGCTACAAAATCCAGACCGGAGTCTGTACAGCTTACTGGACCCATAACTGGCTCATCATCACAAGGTGCAGTACAAGTCAGCTCTCTAGCTGGCAAGTCGCAGCCTACTGTCGGATGTATAGGCTCTACTGAAATCGATACAGATTCTTGCTGACCCAGACCATTTATAGTATAGTCTAGTTCTATCTGTCTGGTAACATCACCTGTCGCCAATTCTGTAACGATAAATGAATCTATTCCCGTAATGGCATTCCATGAGAAGGTGACCATACCTGGCACCTCATCACACTGATTGAAAGATAAGCCAGGGAATGGCTCACAAGCACTCGCTGTACAATCTGATTCTCCCATAGAATTACAGCCATCAAATGCGGAAACTGCAATAACCGAGATGGTAACGAAATCGTTTTCGTTCAGTCCTACGATAGACAATTCTGTATCATTAAATGGATCCATGATTACCTCTCCATTGACTGGATCTTGGGTTGTTACTATATAATTAGTAGCACCATCTACAACGTTCCATTCAAAATTGACGAAGTCTAATCCTGAATCAGTACATTCTATCATCACTGGCTCTAATTGTGGCTCTACCACAACTTGTCTGGTTGTAGAATCGAGACAGCCACCCAAGTTGGCTACTGCCTTGATCGTATAGGTACCTGCTTCGGTCCATTCTATCTCTCCATTTGTATTAGGAACTCCACCATCGAAATCAAAGGTAACACCAGGTGGCATTCCAGTAATTGCGGCAGCAGTGGTTGCACAAATAGGCGATTCTATCTCGAAACTCGGATCAGGTACTGGTGTAACTATATATTGTAAGTTAAACTCTCTTACTGGACACATCGGGTCAAATGAATAGACCACTTGGATATCATAGGTACCAGCCGCAAGTCCGTCTGTATCAAATTCTCCTGTAGCAGGATCTACTGCCGGTGAGGCACTGTTAAATGCTAAGGCACCATTAGCATCTGTAAATGGATAAGCGGCAGCCAAATCTATGACACCTCTTGTTTCATTTTCACAGAAAGTGAATGGTGTTACACCTGAAAGATCTTGCATGACACCAGCAGCAGGACAAGTAGTTGTCGTACAAGGTGTCGGTTGTGATGGTGCACTATTAAAGCATGGTGCGCCACCAAGTGACATGACCGTAAAGTTAAGTGTCTGTCCTAGAGCTAGTCCTGTCTCTGTATAGCTGAAATCACCAGCACCAAAATCTGGTGTAACTGGTACACCTTCTACAAATACTCTATAGCCAGTTGCTCCTGTCACTTCTGTCCAAGTAATTTCTAGCGAGGTCTGGCCTTGGTCTCCACAAGTTACAGCTGGTGGATCCAGAGGTGCTTGTACCTCAAACATTACTGGTGCAGAGACCAGCGACATACAATTACTAACTGTATCCGTCACCGCTACTGTAACAGTCTGTGTTCCAGCACTCGGGTAACTAAAGGTTGTAGAATTGGTCAAGGTCGTTGTCGGACCAGGATTCATCCAAGTATATTCATAATTAGGACTTGGTGGCATAGCAACGGCTGAAACATTAGCCACAGTTACCGCTTGTCCATCTGGCGCTGTAGTGACACATACATCCGTAACAGGGTTGAGCTCTACTGTAGGCGGTGCTAACAGATTAAAGCATACCTGCGTCGGCTCACTAGGATCACAGTTACCCATAGAAAACACATTAGTACAATCATTAGGTCCCCAGCCTGCTGGAAGATCTATGACAACTTCTGTTGCCTCTGGGTTATTAGGTGTGATAACCACACCTGGCATAACTGGATTCTCATTCCACACATAAGTCTCTCCAGGTATAGGGTTTACTATATTAAATATATGGCCTGTCAAGGCAGTTGCACAGAAAGTATCATCACCAGATACCTCTGGTGGATTAGGTGCTTCTACTCCCCAATCAAATGGTCCGAGAATCGTATTACATTCTTCGATAATAGGACCAAATGGATGCGTATTATCTCCATCCTGCAACCAAGCACCGTCTTCAAACTGGTACATAACTGTAATACAGACATCATCACGAGGGCTTGTCAAGAATAAAACATCTCCTTGCTGGATAAGGTCTCCATTATCACAATCTATAAAGGATATCTCTGTTGCCGCTTGGAAGGGCTGTGGCCAGTCCTCAAAGTCATCAGCAAAGTCATCATAGGTCTGCTCCATATCTAGACGATAGACTCCACAGCCTAAGGTATCTATATTAAGTGTAGGCTCTGCCGTAAATACTGTTACCAGTGGTATGGTATCACAATATCTAGATCCACCTGGTCTCCAATCATCTTCATGCTCATGGTAACCTGGTATTCTGAAGCACATGTCTTCTGTTCTACCTGGATTTATAGAGTTTTCTCCATGGAGTTCTACTACTTCCTCGTCTCGTCGCCAGTCCCAAGTCCAATCGTATGGTACTGGGTCACAATCATTAGGTCTATTGTCTCTACATTCAGTAACCTGACATTCCCATAGGTAAAGGATTACTGGAGTCTTATCTTCATCACCTACTATATCTATACATAGCTCCTGTGGCACCTCACAGTTACAAGTAGGCTCTATAAAGATCCAGTCCATACACATGAAACCATCACCTCTATCTCTCCATGTATCTCTCACTTCATCAGCGGTTACAAAAAAGTCTCCCAACCATGGAATACCATCACCATTAGGATCATCAGTAATCAGAGTAGAATCCCAACCTCGAGGCTCGTTTGTTCCGTCTAGCTCTTCTATACATACTGCATATTCAAATTGCTCCAGAGGAATAGCTTCTACTTCTATCTCTAGGCACACCGGTCCAGTGACAGGGAAACATTCGTAATCTATAAAGTCTAGGCAGATATTGTAGATTCCCACGTCCATAGGTACTTCTACTAGTTCTATAGTCTCCTCACTATCGTCTTCCATAGCTGGATTCCATTCAAAATTTTGACCCCATGAAGCTGACCACTGATAAGTTGCATCTAGTACGGCGTACTTATCACACGGCTGATCGTTATCTGGGAAATTCCCAAAATCAGCTTGATGCCTTACATCAAACTGGATCAGCTCTCCTGGACAAACATAGATCTTATCGGCTGCATCACAGTCTCCTGATACACTGGCATTCTCCTGTCCTCTGTCAAAATCATCGGTCAATATTTCGTTCTTACATGCGCTGAATGCTGTTATGTGATCCATGCCATCTGGCACTAACTCATTAAGTCCTTCTACGGTTACTTCGTACTCGCATTCTGATCCATTACATCCATCCACAAACATGTAGTAGGTCTGGCCTATCTCAAAGTTTGCATCATAGGTTATCGTACCATTAGTATTACATTCTACATCAAAGCCTACGCAAGGCTCATCAAAGTCACAACTATTATATATTCCAGATTGCACCCCTGCTCCTACACAGTTAAAGATAAATACCTCTACCTCTGACTCCTCACTACTCGCTACAAAGGCAAACCATGACATGTTGTGCGGTACGAATCCTCCCGTATCACATAATAATCCTGGCTGTGGAGGTCCTAAAACAGGACAGGTTGGATCTGCACAAGGTGGCGTACAAGATTGGTATCCTTCTGCAAGTTGCTCTGGGTCACAAAGTCTGCATCCACCATCTTCGATAGGAACATCTGACTCCTCACAAGTTGCACAGAAGATATTTCCGAACTGTCCACAAGATCCACATTGGACAGTGACAGTAAAGCAATACTCTAAGGCAAAAGCTGTACATTCATCCGTTACTGTCACACAGACTTCTGTGTCTAATACAGAATTTACCTCAGAAGCCACTAGCTCTGCTGCCGGCATTTGATTTTCTACCTGAGGTATGTCAAAGGCCTCCAAACAAGGAACGTGACTGTAGTTTACAGAGACATCACAGCCTCCTTCAAAATGCATTCCCTCTATCACCAGGAAGTTCCAAGTTTCCATCATATCTTCTCCATCCAAAATTCCTTCCCACATACACATACCCGATGCTGGCATCATATCGAACTCACTGGTACAGTTGGCATCTGTGTACTGAATGGTAAAATCTCCTGGAGGTAAGAAATCCTCAGGTTGTCCTATCCAGTCAAGTTGGTTTACATTGTTATTACTTATTTCCCACTCTACTCTAAATATATTGTCTGTAGAAGCAGTACATGGACTACCAAAAGCGGGGTTTCCACATCGATCAAAGATTTCATACTCTATAAAACCTGTGTCTCCACAAGCTAGATCGTAGCCACTGTCATCAAAAACTTCAACTTGGAAATCCGCAATGCCTGTACATGCATCTGATACACCATCAAGGAAACCTTCATAACTTCCACCAAATAACTCATCTAAGATATCTTGTTCTGACATGATTTCATCTGGGCAGTAGGCATTTACACTAGGACAGTCTATGCTGCTAAGGTCTGGACCAGTGTTGTCATCTACTTGGAATAAGAATAGTGCTGGTGCGGAAACATTTCCACAAGGATCTTCATATACCGCTTCTATTTCTATCTGAAAACAACCATTCGGCGAATTGGTCACAAAGATAAGGTCATCTATAGTAAGACCGGAAGGGTCTGGATCTAACATAAAATCATTGATAGTCAGGTTAGATAGGTCTGCACAACCCTCCATTAAAACTCCAGAGCTAAGGGCTGAAACAACTGCTGTTTCTATAGAACTCAGATCATCACATTCTGGGAAAGGCGTTGCCTGAGACCAGCCAGCTATATCTATTACTGGTGCGATATCATCTATTAAGGTCCAAGTATGCTCAGTATCTACTGAATTCCCACAAGCATCGGTGATCGTAAAAGTCACTGTCTCTACATGTACTTCTGTCTGATCACAATCATCAAAATCAATATTTAAAGAAGTCACATTAGGAACGATATCTGCGATCGTAACATCATAACAGTTGTCGGTGATGTCCCCATTATTGATCATATCCTGAATGGTATTATTTACCCAGTCTGCAAAGTCTTGGTTGTGATTACCACCATTGTTTTCGTCACATGGATTTACAACCATGTCGTAAAAACCATCTCCAGGTGCAAAGACAGGA
>CAYNJK010000050.1:0-12692 GCA_964397575.1 uncultured Saprospiraceae bacterium | reverse complement strand
ACGCTTTGGTCATCATCAAAAATTTTTGTGAGGAAAGCTTCTCGGGCGGCTAACGTGCTCAGCTGATCTATTTCTTTGATGAGTGCAGCATCTGGATGGTGGCAGCAAATAAGAAGAATAGTCAGAGGGAGTAGGAGCTGAGGTCTCATGATTGTAACTAAGGTGAACTAATGTTAATCTATGGCTACCTAAGTTATAGAATAAATAGTTGCAAGCAGGGATTTAAGTAATAATTAACCTCAGCCTGCTACGACTCCCTTTATAATTTCCTTTACCTGGGTCAATGGAATGCTGTCTGGAATGCTTAGCTCTACATTGGAAATAAGATAGCCGATACCGTTATGTTCTCCATTCTTAATTGCGACGAAGCTGATTTCTTTGTCAAAATCGCTATGGATGATGCCATAGTCTTCGGCGATAAGTGTCATGCCATCTACGGCTTCGTTAGGGTAGATGAGCTCGATAAACAGGCTGGTGCCACGATTGTCTACATCGAAGATAAGCTCGTTGTCTTGCTTGCAGCTCAGAGCCTCTAGTCTGGAGGCAGCTGAGGCGGCTTGGGCTTGGTTGTCGAAGAGGATTAGAAAATCTCTAGACATCCGTGGCTGCACTTCAGTAAATTCTGTGATGCCTATAGCCTTTAGAAACCGTTCGTGCTCATTGATGCGGTAGTAGTAGGTAAGCTGCTCATGTGGATGCTGGTGCAGTCCAGTGGCGACCAGTAGTTTTACATCTTTATAAGAGAGCAGTCTGCCTATAATCTTATCGTAGATGGACATCACTTTTATAAATGGATCGTAGCCTTGCGGGCAATACCAGTCAGGATTCTTGAGTGACCCTTGGTAGGCAGCAGAATTAAACATATAGTGATGCTGTATATGGGCACCGGAATTAAGAAATAAATTGGAAAAATCTGGTTGGTGTTTTTTCCATAGTTTGACAAATACATCTGCGAGCAAACTGTCCAGAATCATTGCCTTGGTCCCAGGCTGCTTTCTACTGAAAAATAGACTGAGATAAGTTGTCCAAGAAGAGACAGGGGTATAGAAAAGCAAAGCTTTGACCAGAGTAATGAGAGAAGAAATAGAAATTTTTTCTTGAGCATTGTCATTTACAGCCTGATGTATGGCTTTATATAGCTTAGTGATAAAGTTGCTGCCAGATACTTTGGTTTTGGTCCACGGATCTGGTACAAAAAAGCTTGCATTTTTGAGCTTGTTGGCGGCATTGAAGGGGGAAATGGCGCCTATTGTGTTGCCTTCTGCCTCCAGTTCTTCGAAAATCTGGCTGAGCTGAAGATTGTCGGCGATATCTCCTAGTCTGAATATCTGATGTTCTGCATAAGACTTACCAGTATGGATGGTTACCCATTGTATCCATGGTTCCAGGAGATGATATTCGCTTTCAGAAACCGTTTCTATTCTACGGTTATTGGCAAAAAGGGCTTTGAAATTGGGCAATTTGCCTTGAGCAAAATAGAACTCTAGGAAATCAAAGTTGATCTCATTCAGTCCGATTAATACCGTTTTTCCACTCATTTACTGCTAAGTTATCCTAGTTATAGGACTAACAAAAGAACATATTGATATTTTTTTAATATGAGTAGATACTTGTAGCTTTGATTCATGAATAATTCTGGCTTGGAAAAGCCCATATTTATAATAGCAGGAGTCAGATCTGGCACTACGATGCTGGGCGATATACTCAGTAAACACGAGGATGTTGCTTACTGGATAGAGCCTAAGTATATCTGGCAATATCGCAAGCCAGGGCAGAAAACGGATTTGCGTTCCGCAGAAGAAGCCACTTCGTCAGTATCCGAGTATATCCGCCGGAAATTTGCAGAGTATACTGTAGCTCTGGGCAAAGAGCGCTTTTTAGAAAAGACACCGAGTAATGTCTTTAGAGTAGCTTTTATCAATGAGATTTTTCCAGATGCCCGATTTATCCAGCTTATCCGGTCTGGTGTTTCTTCGGCCTTGTCGGCTGAGAAAAAGTGGCTGGCCAAACCCGAACGATCCGCCCTAAAAAGAAGACTGACCAGTGGGGAGATACCGATAGTAGATCTTCCATTCTACTTTTTCACTATTGTCAAAGAAGTTGTGTGGAAATACCTTAGTCCGCAGCAAGGCTCCGTTTGGGGGCAGAAATTCGAAGGCATTCAGGAATATAGAGCGGCACATAGTGTTATAGAAACTTGTGCCAAACAGTGGTCTGAGGGACTGAGGGTTTCTCAGTCCGAGCTGGACAAAATAGATCCACAAAGAATCTACACCATAAAGTATGAAGAGATCTTGAAGCAGCCAGATGTTGTCATGAAGCAACTGATGGAATTTATGGAAGTACAGCACTCGGCCCGAGTTGTAGAATATGCACAAGCAATTGTACGTGCTACAGGCAAGGCCTATACTGAAGAAGAGCAGGAGAAAATCAAGCTGATACAACCGATAATTGCAGAACAAATGCGGAAGTATAACTATGTCTGATCTGGGGCCAAAAGTTTCGATTATAACGGTTACGTACGACAGCGCGAAAACCTTGGGCGATGCACTGCAATCTGTTGCTTTAGTAGTAATTTTCCTTGTAGCGATATGATTAGTGTAACTTTGTAAGTATATATAAAAGCAAATGAGTAAAAGTGACAATTATTATGTAGCCATCATGGCAGGAGGAGTAGGGTCTAGATTTTGGCCTGCCAGCAGAGAATCTTTACCTAAGCAGTTCTTAGATATTCTTGGTATAGATAAGTCATTGATAAGAATGACTTTCGAAAGATTCAATAAGATCATTCCTGCCGAAAGAATACTGGTGGTTACCAATAAAATGTACAAGGATCTGGTCCATGAGCATATCCCAGAAATGCCTCTCACAAATATCATCACCGAGCCATCGAGAAATAACACGGGACCTTGTGTGGCCTATACGGCACTAAGACTAGAGGCGATGAATCCTGAGGCAACCTTTGTCATAGCCCCATCTGATCATGTCATACTAAAAGAAGAAGCGTTCCTAGATAGGATTACAACTGCACTGGAGTATGCAAGCAAAGAGGCTGCTATAGTGACACTAGGCATACAACCTACCAGGCCGGATACGGGTTATGGTTATATCGAGTCTACAGGAGAAGTTACTCAGGGCGACATCCAGAAAGTAGCCAGTTTTAAAGAAAAACCAAATATAGAAACAGCACAGTCTTATTTGGATGCTGGAGCTTACTTTTGGAATGCCGGCATATTTGTCTGGTCATGTAAGACGATACTTTCTAGTTTTCAGAACAATGCAGCAGACATCTATACCATCTTGACACAAGACAAGACAAAGTATAATACTGCTGAGGAGCAAGACTATATAGATGAGGTCTACCCGACAACGCCTAGCATTTCAGTAGACTACGCCATACTAGAAAATGCGCAGAACGTATATACCTTGCCTGCTGATATAGGCTGGAGTGACCTGGGCACGTGGAACGCTTTGCATGCTTACATGGACAAAGATGATACGGAGTCTGTTGTGATAGGGGATAATACCTTACTCCTAGATTCTAAGAACTGTATCGTAAGATCTGACGCCAAGAAGCTGGTAGTCATCAAGGACCTCCAGGACTATATAGTTATAGATGAAGAAGATGTACTGCTCGTCTATCCCAAAAGTCAAGAGCAAGAGATAAAGGCACTCAGAAAAAGTATAGAACAAAAACAATACTTATAACTTGTCTAAGAACATTGCCATAGTCGCAAACTCAACCTGGAATATTTACAACTTCAGATTGAATGTATTAACCAAGCTTATCCAAGAGAACTGGTCGGTAACGGTAGTAGCACCCATAGATGAGTATATAGAATACAAAGAACTCTACCCGACAGTAAAACATATACCACTGAAAAGCCTGGTAAGAGATAGTACAAATCCTGTAGGGGAACTGAAGTTGATTGCTGAGTTGCGAAAGATCTATAAAGAGTTACAACCAGACCTGGTCTTGCACTATACGCATAAGCCGAATATTTTCGGAGGCATCGCTGCAAAGTTGGCCGGAGTGCCTAGCATAGCTGTCATAACGGGTTTGGGATATGCGTTTCTTAATCACGGCTTTTTCAGGTCGGTGACTAAGTTCTTGTACAAACTGGTAGGGAAGGTCCATTCTAAATTTGTTTTTGAGAATGTGGATGATCTAAATATGTTTGTAAAAGAAGGCATTATAAAGCGAGAGCAAGGTGTGGCTGTCAATGGATGTGGTGTAGACACTGAAAAATATAAGCCGCATCCCAACGGCCATATAAAACCCAAAACCATTTTTACCTTTATCGGAAGACTCCTCTATGACAAAGGCATAGTGGAATTTGTAGAAGCAGCGCAAAAGGTGAAAGCCCAAAACCCTAAGACGGAGTTTTGGATAGTAGGAGAAATGGATGAAATGAACCCTTCTATGGTCAAAAAAGAAGAACTGCTGAAGTGGATAGAAAAGGACGATGTTATCTATCATGGATTCAAAAAAGATATTCTACCTATAGTGGCCAAGTCTGATTGTATCGTTCTCCCATCCTATCGTGAAGGTATGCCTAGAATCGTCTTAGAAGGGATGTCTATGGGAAAACCGATCATTACCACAGATACTGCAGGTTGTAGACAGACTATTGTAGATAAGGTCTCAGGTTACCTGGTCAATGTGAAAGACAGCAAAGATCTTGCGAGGGGAATGTTCGATTTTCTAAATTTGACCCACCAAGAAGCACATGAAATGGGGCAAAAAGGCCGATTACGTGCTGTGCAGCTCTTTAATTCTCAGAAAATTGCAACAGATCTTTACGATATAGTTAATGAAGTGTAAACAATAGAATAGTCGTCCATTAATACCTCAAATCACCTAATTTTGTATGCCATAATAAAGTAATAATGAAAACCTTAGGAATATTTTTACTCACTCTATTTTTATTCTCTTGTGGAGATGGGACATCGACTGGACCAGCTGCAGCGCAGCAGGCCGTGCCAGCTCAGGCATCCCAGTCCACGACCAAGAAAACTCCAGCAAGAAAAGCTATACAAGGCTTTGCTAGTCCTGAAGCTATAGCAGATGCAGAAGTACCTATCTATGGAAAAGGGAAAGCGGATTTTACGATCAAAGTAGAGGGAGCACAACCAGGACAATCAGATCTTATAGGCTTCTATGCTGATCAAAATTTCAAAGCGGATCAGACGCAGATAGAAGCGGATGGTACCATTAGATTCAACTGTCAGAATTGTCAGGATGGACAGACCAATTATCCACAAGGGCTGTATTATGTGAAGATAGCGCATGAGAGATACTTGCAGATAATGTTGGGTGAAGACCAGCAGTTTACTATGCAAACCCATATAGGTGACCCTGATGGGAGGATGCAAGTACAAGGCAGCGATGAGAATGAAGCTTTTTTCGAGAATCTAAAATTTGAAAGAGCAGGTTCTCCGAAGTTTGATGATGTCAATGCTCGTCTCAAAGGTGTTGCCCAAAATTCTCCACAGTACAACCAGCTAAAGGCTGAAATGAAAGTACTGACAGATGAGAGAAAGGCACACTTGGAGGGGATGTATAAAAAATATCCTAATACACTTTTTGTATCCTTCAAAAAAGCAGGTCAGGAGCCAGAGCTCAGAGAGGATAAGCCTGATGATCAGAAAGTGTTCTATTACAGAGAAGACTTCTGGAAAAATGTAGACTGGTCAGACAAGAGACTCCTCAGAACGCCTGTCATCAATAATAAGGTGAAGCGCTACTTTGAGCAACTAACACCGCAGAACCAAGATTCCATCTATGTAAGTGCAGAGCGGTTAGTAGATCAGGTGCTCATGTATCCTCCTTATTATCTGTTTTTTGCCAATTGGGTAGTCCGTACTTATGAGCCAACTAAGACGACGCTGATGGACCCAGAATTTGTCCATGTGAAAATGATACAAAAGTATTTTACCAAGGAGCGGGCTTTCTGGTCAGATTCTCTACAGACCTTTGCTTTGCAACAACGAGCAAGTGAAATGGCTCAGAGTCTTATAGGTGGTCAAGGTCCAGATGTTATTTCTAAAGATCTATCAGGCAAGACACATCGTCTTATGGATATGAAAAAAGACTACGTTATCGTCTACATGTTTTCTCCTAGTTGCGAGCATTGTCAGGAACAGACACCTAAGCTGGTAGAATGGTACAATAAGAATAAAGCAAATGTAGACGTCTACGCCATCGCCTTAGATACCAATGTAGATGATCCCAATGAGCTGGCTAATTATATCAAGAAAACCCAGATGCCTTTCCCTTGTGTATGGGATCCGACTAATAGATCCATATACGCCAAGTACTATGTGGACATCACACCAGAAATCTATGTGCTAAATCCTGATAGAAAAATAGTAGGTAAAAACCTAAAAGTTTTCCAGATAGATACTATCATAGATAGGGATAAAGAAAAAAGAAACTAGTCCAATCGGAACGCGTGACGTTTCTGGATACAGATAAGAAACTGGTCATCGTCTACCTCAGTAGAGTAGGCTGTATCGACTACACAAAAACTATGGTCAAGGGGTTCAAGCAATTGGACCCCTTGCTTATTATATCCCAAACCAACCAAGATCTTTTTGCTGACTACAACAACGAAGTTTTTCTACAAGAATCCAGTAAGATCAAACTTATTCTTTCTGGCATCACCATTAAGAGACGTATAAAAAAACTGCTGCAGAGGCTGTTGCAAGAGTATGGCCCCCTCCAGCTTTATTTTCCAGCTTTCCATCCTTATAACTATCATTTTACTGCATATGCAAAAGCGCAAGCAGATTTAAAGACGATAATAACCATACACGATTACTATACCCACAAGGGGGAGCGATCTAGCCTTATAGAAGCACTACAAAAGAAAAGTATCCTAGACTGCGACAAAGTTATCTGTCTTACTGCTTATGTAAAACAACAGCTGGACACTGATTTAGGCCAGGGTGAAAAAACCACTGTTTTTCCTCATCCAATCATAGATCTAGGCATTAAGAATATTCTAGCATACTCACCACAACCAAGGCTGCTATTTCTAGGCAGAGGTGTGAAATACAAAGGCCTGGAAAATCTTATAGCTGCCGTAGCAGACCTCCCCATCCAGCAATTAACCATCGCTGGTAAAATGACCTATTCGCTGACAGCTACTTCGGAGAAAATAGATATCATAGACGATTATATCTCAGAAGACAGAATGAAAGAGCTCCTTTTGTCTCACCACATTCTTGTACTGCCATATACAGAAGCGAGTCAGTCCGGAATATTGACTATTGGGATAGCTGCTGAGATGGTGATAGTAATTTCTAAGGTCGGTGGCCTAGAGGAGCAACTAGCTTCTGATGCGGCGATATGGGTAGCACCTACAGTGGCTTCCCTTAAAGCGGGGTTGCAAGAACTTATAGGAAGTAGGACGAGGTACGAGGGGACTAAATCTATGGTTAGAAAGTATAGGTTAATGATGGACCGAGATCAAGATCTTCAGAAGACTAACTCTCCTAAATAATACATATCCAGCGATAAAAACCCATTTGTCAGGTGAGATAAGTCTTTCGTTTGCATTCTGAAATATTTTGGAATAGCCTCCTCACAGAAGATTTCACACAAAGCTGCCACGCTTCTGCAATATGAGTTGTTATATGACTGTACGCGTACTTCTATATTGGTTTAATAATGAATGAAAAATCGAAAAAATGAAAAATATTCTTTGGATAACTGCTTCAGTAATGCTTTTGATGAGTTCTTGTACAGATGAGGTGGAGCAAATAGAAACAGAAATCGAGTTTCCTGATACTACTGAACTTACAACAGGCAATGTAACAGGAGAGATTGTAGATCTCCAGGGTCTAGCTCTAGATGGAGTTACTGTAGACTTACTCGTAGATGGCAGTGTAGTTGGCACTACAAAAACAGAAAATGGCGCTTACGATTTTACTGATCAGGGGCTGGCTTCTGAAGGTACCATAATCAGAGCACATTCTTTTTCTAAGGCAGCTTCTCACAAGCTTATCAGTATAGATGAGGGAGAATCAGTTGTCGTAGACTTTGTTCTTGATGATTATACGGATATATCAAGTAGGAGCACAAATGCTTTCACTTTTGAGAGCTCAGATGGTTTCGTTGCAAAATTTGATAGTGATTATATTTCTGATCTAGAGTCTGTATGGATTGGGTACAAAAGCTATAGTCTTCCTTCAGATAATGATTTACTATCGCTGACGACAGGAGTCGATAGTAATGGGGAATTTATCAGTTTGGATATAGAGCAGGCATACTATGTAGGAGCTTACAATGATGACCGAGAATCTATTTTGAAAAAAGTGGACGAGACATACACCGTTACTATACCTAATGCTTTAGGGAAGACCCTTTGGACTTTTGATGTATCCTCGGGTCTATGGAACCAAATCTCGGAGCTGACAGAGTCTGGCAATTCGATAATTTTTGAATTGGAAGACTTCACTTATTTTGCAGCAGTAAGACGAGGTAATAATTGTAGTCAAGATTTGGAAGCACCTGTGGCACTATGCATTGATAATTATGATTTAGATCTTAGTGTAAGCAATTCTATTAACAGTACTCAGATTGATAACGGCTCGTATGACAATTGTGATGATGATCTGAACATTGTGATACAGAAAAGTACGGATGTCTGTAATGCAATTCCTGGGCAATCCTTTCAGAATTTCTTTTGCAATGAAGAAATAGGAGAAATCATCACCTGTAGTCTACTTGCTATGGATAATGCAGGCAATACGTCAGAATGCATATATACAGTTACCGTTACAGGAGAAATCGATTGTCCTGGTGACACAACATCACCGCTTCCTTTTTGCTTGAGCAGTGTTCCCGTAGAGTTAGAAAACGGTTCTGCTACCTTGTTAGCGGAGACGATAGATGTTGGAAGTTTTGACAATTGTACAAGAACTCTAGACTTCAAAGTCAAAAAAGAATCTGACATCTGTGGTAATGGGTCTGATGAGTTTTCTCCTCAGATAGAATTTTGCCAGGCAGAGGATAATCAAGTTATTGTCGTACAACTGTTGGTTACAGATATGAATGGAAATTCTGATTCCTGCCGTACTACTGTCTCTGTAGGAAGATAATTCTATTAATACTTTATAGAAATACATAATGATCATCGGTTATATCTAATAGACCATTGAAAAGCATAGAAGAATTGATAAAGGGATGTAAGACTTATGATAGGTCCTCCCAGAACGAGTTATATCATAGATTTGCTCATCAAGTGATGTGTATGGCTAAGAGGTATATGGCCGATGATCAGCAAGCAAAGGATGTTTTCTTAAGAACTTTTGAAAAGGCCTTTAATAATATAGGGCAGTATGATGCTTCTAAGGGAAAGTTTTCCAGCTGGCTTAATAGAATTACAATCAATGCTGCTCTAACTAGGATTAAAGCAGAAAAAAGGTTTGATTATGTAGAATTACCCGAGGAAGGTTCTTCTGGGGAAAATCTGGAGCCAATAGACAATTATGATCACGATAAAATAATAGAACTTATCAGCAAATTAAAAATGCCCTATGGGGTCATCTTCACTATGATATATGAAGGCTATAAACATAAAGAAGTAGCTGCTGAATTTAATATAAGTGAAGCGACATGTAGATCTTATTATAAGAGAAGTAGAGAGATGATACAGAAAGAATTGAATAAGAATTATCTAATTGAATTCAAAAGATGAATAAACTAAAAGAACAGAAGGACTTGTATGATGAGTTGTGGTTGGAATTAGAACCTAGACTCATTAGTCCATCAAGCGATAGGAACAAAATATACCTTTGGCTTTTTTTACTAATAGTAAGCGTCACTGCCATCGGTTACTGGTATCTGTCTAGTAAGGCACAAGAGCTTAAGGTAGAGGATATTGTGCAATCATCGATTACAGCCCCTACACAAGTAGGCGAGCAGTTAGTAGTATCTGTTGATTTACAAAAGAAAAAAAAGCACAAGGGTGCTATAAAGATTAATGACGATGTGGATGTAAGATCTAAGTCTGTAGTCCCATACAATACTGGTTATCAAAACAACCAAACTGTGATAAATGAGATTCCTGCTGGAACCTCTGTGTATACAAATAAGCAGACACCTAAAAGTATATTTGCTGAGGATGGGACACCTTCCACAGACACGAGAAGCACTTCAGAGCCACAAAATGTATCAGCAATCTCCACACAAGACGCCTGCACGATTATCCCATATGTAAAACCGAGGTTGATTTGTTTTTACAGGGATAGTATTGATTTAAGGTTTCAGAGATCAGATGTTGTTAGTCCAGAGAGTTTAAACAAATTCAAAATAGGTTTTTCCATACTTGCTACTAAACCTTTTACAAAGAAAGGAGTAAGCAGATCTAACTATGAAGAAGACTTGCGTTCTAGCCTTGCTATAATGACAGGTGTAGAGATGGAATTGTGGTCTTCATATAAGTTTTCTGAGCATCTTGGTTTTGGTTTGGGGCTAAGTTACAATGAATACTGGGAGAGATTTGACTTAGATAATGTTGTTACTGCGCAAATGGAGATATTTAATCCTGAAGCATTTGCTATGGCTGAAAGTTTTCATGGGGCAGACCAGTGTCTAACGACGCATACAACTCAGAGGGTTGTAAATTATAATTCATTTAGGATTTGGAGTCTCAATCCTCAGTTAGAATATCAGTTTGGACTTGGCAATTGGACTGCTGTTGGAGCAATTGGGACACCGATAGTATTACAACAAAATTATGTCGGCACTTTATTTGACGAACAAGGACTGGTGACTTATAGTTATCCAGTGTTCGATGACAAACGCTTTGCAAGATTGGGATTAAGACTGAATATTATGGTAAACTATCAATTGGGCAATGGTATTAATCTAGGATTAAATCTTAACTATAGGCAATTTTTTGAGTCTGAAGGACAATTGTTCCAGCAGACAAGGCTATCTTCATTTGGATTAGGAATGATGACTAGTTACAGGTTTTAAATGCTGAGTTAAAAGCCTTCAAATTCTTTATTATATAGCGTCGGCCCAAAAATCCAAACAGGCTTTAAAAAAACAAGCACCTTGATGGCCTAACATGGTGTCATGCCGATAACATCTATTGCAGACTCTGAAATAGGTAAAGGCAGTACCGTGCACTATTCTAAAGATTTTTCGGAGACTGGAAAAACATAAAGTTTCGCTGCACAAGAAGCTACAGACTATAACTCATGTGTTGGACACCGTCACGACCATTAAGACTGAGTGCTATACTGCCATCCGTAGCGATAGTGATCAGCCCATAGTTAAGTTTGGTGACGTTGTTACCTATGCGATATTTGTTGGATTCGGTATTGACGCCTCTGTAGCCATGAGTCAGGCCGCTGGAGGTAACTTCTATGATGTCCTTTGAGGACAGTGCCAATTTGGACATTTCTCCTAAGTGACGATCACCACTAAGAAGTATGATGTCTTTAGTTGTTTCTTTGTCTAATAGGTCAAAGAGACGTTGTCTGCTAGTAGGAAAGTTTGCCCATTTTTCGTAGCGATGTTCTTCTGGTATAATTTGTATCCCACAACCGATGATTAGTATGTCTTCTTCCTTTTTCATTTCAGACTCCAGCCAGTTCCATTGCGCCATACCTAGAATATCGGCGTCTGGATCAGGCATATATACTTTATTTTTCCTTACTATCGGATCTCTGAATGTCCTGCCATCTAGCAAGATGATCCGCACCACTTTATTATCAAACTTGTATGTATAGGATTGATGCAGACCATCTCGGTTGCGTACTTCTGCTGAAGAAGGGACATCCAGAAAATCTAGTGCTGCTGCTTTGCTTTCTACTTTCGGTCCGAAGGTTCTGTCTCCATCATTGACACCATAATCATGATCATCCCATACACCTATGACTGAAGTACTGGAGACCAGATCGGCATAATCAGCTTGCACCTTTTGCTTGTCATACATGGCTTTCATTTCGTCCATGTCTTTTGTATCTGCATAGATATTGTCCCCCAACCATACCCAGACCTCAGGCTGTTTGGCTGATATTTCTTTCCATAAGGGCTGGGGTTTGTCTTGGTGATTGCACGAACCGAAGGCAATAACAAAGGCCGCATCTTTAGTGGCTGTTTTTACTAGGCTAGTGCTGGTCATGCTGTTCTTGTTAGTACAACTGACTATGGAGAATAATGAAATTACGGTTGCAAGTAGATAAGTGCTGGATCGTGTTATCATTTTTCTAAGGTAGCAATGTAATTATTAAATTCTAGCGATAATTATGTTTTATTGCTGTTTCAGGAATTTCTCTGAAGGGGATTCTTAGTCTGTGCAATTTCCTAGATGCACTTATATAATCCCTTTATCAATGATCTCAATAGTACCGTCACTATTATTTATATCTAATTCTATCCACCCGATTAGATTAAGATTGTCATTCAATATTTTCAATCCTACGAAATAGCTAAGATGCTCATCTTGGCTATAGGGCCGCCAATTTTTTGTCCATACGCCTTCATTAAGCAATTCTATAAAAACCAAAAACTTAGAAGAATCAGACCAACTCAGTGGCGTATCGACACTGTTTTGGATAGCTGCTATATCTCTAAGGAACAAAGTCGCTGAAGAATTTCTTTTCAGCAGCTCGTTGCTACCTAATGGTATAAGCCTACCAGCAATTATAGCTGAGGCTGTAGCTGATTC
>CAYNJK010000049.1:6278-12695 GCA_964397575.1 uncultured Saprospiraceae bacterium | reverse complement strand
CTATACTGCTGCTATATGGTATAAAAACGATGACCCGCGTACCGGTCTGGGAAAATGCGCTTACCCTTAACAAAGCTGCAATTACAGTATCAAAGAATAGTGCTAGAGCAAACAGCTTTATGTCTACTGCGTTGTTTAACGCTTATAAAGAAGAAAAAGATAGGAGCAGGCAAATTCGATTGCTGGACGAAGCTACCCCGTATGCTCATAAAGCTGTACAGCTTCATCCATCCTATTACAATGGACATCTGATGAAAGTAGGTATTGCTTCAGAAAAATACAAGATGAATAATGACCTAGATCAACTATTAGCAGACTTTAGAAATACAATCATTTATAGGCCAGATGTTCCATTTGTAAAGACTTTCCTAGAATATGTAAATAAGGTTGGGGATAAGAATAAACTTTTAGCTTTCTACGAGGATGTAAGTGTAAATGAGCTCATAGATCGTCAACAAAAATATGACTGGGCAATATATTATCTCAATTTAGCTTTGCAAGTAGACTCATCCGATCCAAGAATCAGATCTGGACTAAGAAAGGCCTATACTGCCAAAGGTCAACTAGATCGTGCAAACCAATACAGATAATGGCTGACAAGGAGCTATTATATAAAATGGCATTCACCTTTATACCAAATATAGGTGCTATAACTGCTAAGAATCTTATTTCCTATTGTGGTGGAATGGAGCAGGTTTTTAGAGCAAACAAAAGTAAACTGAGCAAGACTCCTGGGATAGGAGAATCTAGAGCAAATGATATCCTCAACTCCAATGCACTCCAGAAAGCAGAAGAAGAGCTCAAAGCCATAGAAGGTAAAGGAATCCAACTGGTTTTCTATCTAGACGAAAACTACCCGGCCAACCTAAAACACTACCCTGACTGTCCACTGTTATTGTATACCAAAGGCGTCGCAGATATGAATGCCCCCAGAATGGTCGCTATAGTTGGAACCAGAAAGGTCACCCCATATGGTGAAATCCAATGCGAAAAACTAGTGGAAGATTTGCAACAGTATAACTGCACTATAGTCAGTGGTCTGGCCTATGGCGTAGATACCATCGCTCATAGACAAGCTGTAGAATGCAAGATGCCTACATTGGGAGTCTTAGGAAATGGAATGAATATGTTGTATCCAGCCAAGAATAAAAAGCTGGCTGCTAAGATGCTAGAACAAGGTGGAATCATCACGGAATATGCGATGGATACTCAGCCGGATAGAGAAAATTTTCCAAGGAGAAATAGAGTCATCGCTGGTATGGCAGATGTGGTTGTCATTATAGAATCTGCACGTAAAGGAGGTTCCATGATTACAGCCGAATATGCCAATAGCTACAACAAGGATGTCTTCGCTTATCCAGGTAGGACTAATGATGAATTCTCAGAAGGATGTAATCATCTTATAAAAGCGCATAAAGCCCATCTCTGTACCTCAGCAGAAGATATAGCCTACATCATGCGCTGGGATAAAACAGCCGAACCAAGACAACTGGAATTAATTATAGAGCTATCAGAAGATGAACAGAAGATTTTAGAATTGATTAAAACTAATCCTAATATTGGATTGGATAGCTTACATTATAAATCTACCTTTCCACTGGCCAACATAACCACGATGTTATTAAATATGGAATTTAAAGGGCTGGTCAAATCATTACCTGGAAAAAAATATATCTTAAGCCGTTGAACTTGAAAAAACTATGCTACTAAACAAATTTACTTTATACTGTCTCTTTTTTTGTATTGCAATTATCATCAGTTGTAAGCCTAAAGAAGAACTCACTAAACAAAATTATACTCGCGAGGTCTTAGGTTCTGTAAAGGCGGAACCAATAAAACCTAAGAATATCATTTTCCTGATTGGTGATGGCATGGGTATAGGTCAAATTAGTGCGGGCACCTACGCCAATAAAAACAAGACCAATCTGGAAAAGTTTCCTGTTATCGGCTTACACAAACCACATGCCAGTAACACTTTAATCACTGACTCAGCTGCAGCAGCAACGGCCTTTTCTTGCGGAGAAAAAACATTTAATGGAGCCATAGGTGTAGACAGAGATACACTTCCAATAAAGACCATCCTAGAAGAAGCAGAAGAGAAAGGATTCAAAACAGGTCTCGTTGCTACTTCGACAATTGTACATGCGACACCTGCAAGTTTCATTGCACATAATAAGAGCAGACGGAATTACGAGGAAATCGCAGAAGATTTTCTAAAGACGGATATTGATTTCTTTGCTGGAGGAGGAAAGAAATTCTTTGACAGAAGAGAGAAAGATGATAGGGATCTGATAGCAGAACTAGTAGCTAAAGGCTACACTGTAGAGAACCAGCTGAAGGATGTCACCGAAGCACAAATGTCTATGGAAACAGCTGATAAGTTTGCTTATTTCACCGCAGAAAGTGATCCTCTTTCTGTGTACCAAGGAAGAGATTATCTGGAAAGAGTATCACAAGCAGGTATTAATTTTCTCAATCAGAAAGCACAAGGTCAAGGCTTCTTTATCATGATAGAAAGTTCGCAAATAGATTGGGGTGGGCACGCTAATAATTCGGAATGGATTATACAAGAGTTTTTAGAATTCGACAAGGTGATAGGCAATACCTTGGCTTGGGCTGAAGAGGATGGTGAGACCTTGGTCTTAGTTACAGCTGATCATGAAACTGGTGGTTATACCATACAAGTAGATTCTGAGATGGATAGTCTGATTACAACTTTCACTTCCAATAAGCATACAGGAGACTTTGTGCCTGTCTTTGCCTATGGGCCGGGATCTGAGCATTTTGCTGGTCTCTATGAGAATAAAGACATTTATCATAAAATGAAAAAAGCCTTAGGCTGGACTGAATAACTGGATTACCTTTTCCAGCAACTCAGAATATGATCATTCACTATTCCTACAGCTTGCATGTAGGCATATACGATTGTAGGTCCTACAAATTTAAAACCCCGCTTCTTCAAGTCCTTTGATATCTGTCGGGACAATTCGGTTTCAGCAGGGATGTCAGACATGGTCTTGAACTTATTCATAATAGGTTCACCATCCACATAATTCCACAAATAATCTGAAAGACTTATCTCTTTCTTGAGCTCTAGATAGGCTTTAGCATTGGTTATGGTAGCATTTATTTTCAGTCTGTTTCTGATAATGCCTGGATCATTACGCAAACGTTCCACATCTTTATCATCATACTTGGCTATCTTGGTAATATTCCAGCCATTAAATGCTTTCTTGTAATTAGGAATCTTTTTCAGCACAGTGTACCAGCTCAGCCCAGCCTGAGCTCCTTCCAGATTTAGATATTCAAAGAGTTCTTTATCATCATAGACAGGTACTCCCCATACTTCATCATGGTAGTTTTTATATAAATCATCCTTTAGGCACCAATCACATCTCTTTTTCATAATCTTCTAAGCTTACTAAATAATATACGGCAGTAGTCAAAAAATTTCTCAGTACTGGAACAGCTGAAATCAACCCTAGTTGCTTACGTGTTTTGAGTCCAAATTTCTTACTATAAATTGGATTGGTGAGAAAGCTGTGCTTAAGATCCGTTTTGTATCCTTGCCGCTTTAGCATTCCATTAAATCTTTCTATCGACAATCCGGTTTCCTTTATTTCCATTAGCTCTTCTAGTCTGTTTGGAATTTCTTTCCCCAACTTAAGAATAGCTCTATACATAGGTGCAGGAAACAAATGAAAATATGGCAGTTTCCTTAAGAACTTTGATTTGCATATTTGTTGATGGCCTCCAAAAGGCATTTGCCAGGGAGGAAACCCAAAGAAAACTCTTCCACCAGGCTTTAGAAACTTTTTTAGATGACCCAAAAATTTCTCCTGATCGAAAATGTGTTCTATCACGTCTTTCAAAAGGATAAGATCAAATTTGTAGTCATTATCGGCACTGGGTTCTATATCATAGATGTCGCTATCTACTAT
Organism: uncultured Saprospiraceae bacterium; assembly: GCA_964397575.1. Taxonomy (GTDB): domain Bacteria; phylum Bacteroidota; class Bacteroidia; order Chitinophagales; family Saprospiraceae; genus RFSX01. Next base: position 8,754 of record CAYNJK010000049.1, on the reverse strand, counting down.
TGATACTTGTCCTGTTGCGATCTCCTCTGCCAAATATTCATTAGCCAATTTAATACTGTTATGATTGAACTCTATGCCTACACAGCTGAGCCCTCGCTCAGAAAAAGCGGATAGCACCCCAGCTTGTGCACAGCCGATTTCAAGGACTTTGGCCTCACTACTGACAGGAGCAACCTCCTCTATAAAGGGGATAATCCAATCACGTGCAATCTCATATTGCCAATAGAAATACTTCTTTTTATCCTTATGGAACGTGTACATAGGGCGCAAAAATAATTAAATGAGACTAGGTTCGGATGAGAGCTGACAAATGCGCTATTTAAAACAAGCTTAACAGCGATATTTCCAAGTATGCCCTATCTTTATACAAACAAAAAATCGTCAAAATGAAATATTTGGGTTTAGTTCTATTTATTATCGGTTCTTCTGCTCTATTTGCCCAAGCTCCAGAGATAAAAACCACAGCCAACAAGGATAAGATTAATTGGATGAGCTGGGAAGAAGCTTACGCCGCCAATTTAAAGGAACCTAGGAAAATATTCGTTGACATCTATACTGAGTGGTGTGGATGGTGTAAGAAAATGGACAGCTCCACTTTCGTAGACCCTACTATTGTCAAAGAGATGAATGAAGATTTCTACGCTGTAAAGTTTGATGCTGAGCAAAAGGAAGATATTGAATTCAATGGTGCGACCTTTTCCTTTGTCCAGCAGGGAAGAAGAGGTTCTCACCAGTTGGCCTATGCCCTAGTGGACGGCAGAATGAGTTATCCTACCTTTGTACTCCTAGATGAAAAGTTTCAAAGAATCATGTTGGCTCCAGGCTTTAAAACGCCAGAAAAGCTCTTACCACAATTAGAATACACAAGTTCTGAAGCGTATAAGGAACAGAATTTTGAGGAATTTACCAGAGTAGGAATAGATTAATAGCTTTACCAAAAAATATAGAAAAGGGGTCTCAGATTAACTGTGACCCCTTTTTCAGTAGTAGTAAGTAAGATCTATCTATATGAAAATTATTTCAGTTTGAAGTCAATGGTGATGTCACCACATTGTTCTGCGGTGCTACTTTCACTGAACTTGTATTTTTTTGCATTGGACACTGCCAATGAGATAAGATGACTATCTGTAGTCGTAGAACCTTTCTGGGTAAAATCAGCTGAAATGACTTTTCCTTGAGCATTAACACAGATATTAACGACTACTCTTCCTGTCTGCTGTGAACTATCAGAAATAACAGGTGCAAAGAGTAATCCCCTACTGCCCAATCCATTACCAGCCTTTCCTTTTCCTTTTGTGATTCCTTCCAGCGCTGTGGCATCTGGATGACCAGAAGGGTCACCTTTTGAAGGTGCACCATTGCCATTGGCACTCTTTGCCAAATTATTGAATTTGCTTCTAGCAGCAGCTTTTTTGGCTGCAAGCTCAGCTTCTGCCTTACGCTTGGCTTCTTCTGCCGCTTTTTGCTTGGCTTCTGCTTCTGCTTTAGCTTTGGCCTCTGCTGCTTTTCTTTCTGCTTCTTCAGCAGCCTCCTTTTGCTTTTCCGCTTTGGCCTTGGCGTCAGATTCAGTTTGTACGACCTTTTCTTTGGTAGCAACTACTGGTGCTACTTTAGTCAGGGTCTCAGAGACAATCTTTTTACTGACAGGTTTTGCTATTGCTTGGGACTTTTTTGGTGCTGATTTAGCGGGAGCTGCTTTGCTTTTTTGTTTAGGTGTAGGCTTAGCACTACTGGCACTAGGTGCTGGTTGTGTTTTTGTTCTTTGAGTTGCTTCTTTATATCCTAACGCCACTTGTATTCCTTCGAACTGAGGTTTCTCAGGTTCTTTAGAAAGTGCAGATACAATAGGAAAAAGGAGAAGTAGGACAAGAAAGAAATGCAAGATCAGACTTATGCTTAGACTATCTCGCTGTTGCTTTTTCTCATCTATGGCTATAGTATTAGACATGATTCTCAGGTTATCGGTTTCTAACAGTTGCTTTCATTATCACATATAACTGATAATATATGCGCTTAGTATGCCATGCAGCTAAATAAAGGTGCTAAGCATACCTAGACTCATTATCATTATCAGTAATATCTAAAATACTGGTAATCAGAAACAAAAATCAAACCAAAGTCTGAAGCTGTATACGAAAACTTAAAAACTTAGAATAATAATGGGATTGACCCCTAACGCTGTATACCTAATAAGAGCCTTCTTAATTGAATAGTACAAAAGCTAATACGATAAAACCTAGAGGCAGTAGTAGGAAAACAGAAAGATCTTCAAACGCAATATTTCCTTTCTTATAAAAGATATAACCGCTAGAAAGAAGCATAACAAAGAAGGCTGAAAACTTGAAGATGAAATATGGTCCCATATAATAATTCTCAAGCCTCTCCCTTCCTCTTAAGATAGGATCGAAGACTTCAGTAACATTATGATAGAGTGGACTAACTTCAAAATCCATATATTCTCCAGTAAAATCCTTAT
>CAYNJK010000049.1:0-6178 GCA_964397575.1 uncultured Saprospiraceae bacterium | reverse complement strand
GCAAAGTAAGTTCTGCGCCACTTCTTGATAGAAAGTCCATTCACCGCAATTTTCTAGAGGAGTTAAAACTCATAAAGGTGGCTAGATTCGAAAGGAGAGCCTTTTTGTATCTAGATATACTTTACTGGTTAGAGCTGAAAGTCTAAGCCAAAGATGCGAGATATAGTTTCTTACTTCAGAATAAGATCACTTAGGATCAGTCAGTATAGCGTCTATCTTATAGCGATAAGCCAAGTCGAGCAAGTAACCTACTGATTCGTGAGGTGCATCGTCATGAGGCACTATAACAATAGATACCTTCTTTGTTCTCTTGAGTTGTGCTCTAACATCCTTTTCTATACCGCTTTTTGTTGTTTTAGCATTATTAAGAAGGTAAGTACCATTTCTATTAACGGTAACAGTAGAGGGTGGATTTTTTGGTTGATTAGACGGTGGATTTTTTGATTGTCCTGGCAACTTAAGATTCAAGGCATTAGGTACAACCATAGAAGAGGTCAACATAAAGAATATCAATAATAAAAAGATGATATCCGTTAATGAAGACATACTGAACTCTGCGCTTACTTTCGCTCTTTTCTTCATGCCCATAGCTCTTACTTTTTAGGTTGTGTAGCGTAATGCGCTGAGATGCCTAGCGAATTAGCTGTCGAAATGATGTCTTGTATTTTCTTCCAAGGAATGCCTATTTCAGCTACTATAGCCAAATCAGCATTTTCTCTATTGTTCATTTTAGCAAGTGTCGATCTTATTGCTCCTTTGAGTTTGGACTGGCTTACTGCTTTACCATTAAAAGATAAGCCATCTTTCTTAGTTATCATGACGATAAGGTCACTGGGAGCAACAGTAACGCTATTAGACTCTGGCAGCTGGATATTAATCTGTACCATGGATGAAGTCAGCATAAAAAAGATAAGTAATAAAAATATGATATCCGTCAAGGAGGACATACTAAACTCGGCGCTTACTTTGCTTCTTTTCTTCATCGTTCTAACTTATAGAGTTATTAGGCGGTAGGTTCTTGGAGTAAATCCATGAATTCTGTTGCGGTCATTTCCATCTTGTTTATTGCTTTGTCTACTTGACTTACCAGATAGTTATAACCTACGAATGATACGATACCTATAAAAAGACCGAAAGCCGTTGTAATCAAGGCAGTATAGATACCACCAGCCAATACATCTGGTGTAACATTCTGCTCACTCGCCATCTTGTAGAAAGCTAAGATCATACCTGTTACTGTTCCGAAGAACCCTATCATCGGTGCAGCACCAGAGATACTAGCTAAAGAAGATAAGTTTTTCTCTAATTTGAAAATCTCTAGGTTTCCTACATTTTCTATGGCGGCGTCTATATCTCTTAGGGGCTTCCCTATTCTCGCTATTCCTTTTTCTACCATTCTTGCATAAGGAGAATTGACACCTGCTAACATGGCTTTTGCTCCTGCAATATTTCCAGAAGTAACTGCCGCTCTAATGTTGTTCATAAAACTATCATCAATCTGAGTCGCCTTCTTTATCGTGAAGTATCTCTCAAAGAAGAAGTATAAGGCCAAAATGGAAAGCACAAGTAAAATGATGTTAATCGCAATACCCAAGGGACCTCCTTGCATGAGTATATCTATAACATTCTGTACTCCTAAACCTGCATCTTCGTCTGTAGCTTGCAAGAAAAACCCGAAATTGAACATGTTGTTATTTTATGTTGGATGATAGAACGATGCTCAGGCATCGAAAATTATTAGACTCCACAAATTTAGGGATAATAAAACATATTACAAATATATATCATTTGTTTTCCTACTCTATTTCAATGCCTTAAGTAGACATAATCCTTAGACTCAGACCAACTTTTGCTTCTGGAGTCGAAAAAATTCACGAATTGTTCCGCATTCATAGACATATATTTAGTTCAAAAGCATTTCTTTTGTATAAAATTTAAAAAAAAGCACAATGGCTAGAATATTGATTAATGATGGTATCCATAAGACAGGACTTGAGAAATTGCAGGCTGCAGGCCATGAAGTAGATACTGTAAAAATTTCTCAGGAGGACTTACCTGCCCAATTGCCAGCTTATCAGGCCATCTGCGTAAGAAGTGCCACGAAAGTAAGAGAAGACCTTATTAATCTATGTCCAGACCTCAAAGTAATCGGAAGAGGAGGTGTCGGCCTGGATAATATAGATGTGGACCATGCCAAGAGCAAAGGGATAGAGGTAGTCAATACACCTGCCGCATCTTCACGTTCTGTTGCGGAATTGGTTTTTGCGCATCTGTTTAGCATATCTAGATTTGTCTATAAATCCAATAGACATATGCCTAATGATGGGCGAGAAGAATTTAAAGCTCTAAAGAAATCATATTCTAAAGGATTCGAATTAAAAGGTAAGACCTTAGGCATCATCGGGATAGGAAGAATAGGTCAAGAGACAGCAAAAATTGCGCTTGGTGTAGGAATGGAAGTCGTTTGTGTAGATCCTTATGCTACTGCACCAAAGGTAACTATGAGTTTTGCTGGTCAGGATATGGAAGTAGAATTGCCTCTGGTAAGTATGGATGAAATGCTAGGCCAAGCGGATGTGATCACCTTGCATATTCCATTTTCAGGTAGCCCTGTACTATCTACTACTGAATTCTCAAAAATGAAAGATGGTGTCGTATTAATCAATGCTGCACGTGGAGGTACTGTGGATGAAGAAGCACTACTCACTGCTCTCAATGACGAAAAGGTGCTTGCGGCAGGATTAGATGTTTTTGAAAACGAACCTACTCCGCGCGAAGATCTTTTGCAACATCCTAATGTTTCTTGTACGCCTCACATAGGAGCTTCTACGGGAGAAGCACAAGAAAATATAGGTATAGAGCTGGCAGACAAACTAATAGCTATCCTAGGATAACCAAAGGTAAAGGTCTTATCCTTCAGTCAAAGGCAGTACTTCAAGATCAAAAACCAGAGGTGTATCAGGTGCGATAAGTCCAGGAAATCCTCTTTTGCCATAGGCCAAACCTGATGGAATAAGCAATTGGGCCTTAGTACCTACATTCATGAATTTTAATGCCTCATTCCATCCTGGAATCATCTGACCGACATTGAAGCTAATCGGCACCCCTCTTTTGTGACTGCTATCGAAGACCTTACCATCTATAGTATAGCCTTGGTAATGAGCTTTAGTCGGTTGATTATGCACCAGATTGGCTCCTTTACCTTGCTTATGTATCAGGTAATAGAGTCCAGAATTCGTTCTTTTTACATCCAGATTCTTTTCTACAGCATAATCGATCAGCACATTCTCATCTTTCTGGGCTTGGGTAGTAGGATTAGAGTGGAATCTACTATATAGCCTTGTTGCTAGCTCAGTAGTGGCCTCTCTTTTTTGTACTGCTTGTGTAAGTTGTTCTCCTACCGCTGTCGCTTTCTTGTTACTATCAGTTACACAGGAACTGAGTGCGAAAACAACTAAAATCAGAGTTAATATCTTCATCTTGCTTATTTATTTTCTACAAAGAAAGGAATGTTATATTTACATATTAATATAATATATATATTTTTTACTTCAACAAAGCAGTATGCACAAATCATCCATTAATAACGGCATCTTCATGGGAATTGCGATGATAATTTCATCATACGTCCTATATCTAGCAAATCCAAGTATGTTCTTATCTGCTAAGAATATGGTCCTACTATTAATATTTATCATTCTGATGGTCAAGTCTGGCTTGGATGCACGTAAGAGTAATGGAGGCTATATTACTTTTAAGAGTGCCTTTCTAAATATGTTTATAACAGGAGCAATAGGATCTTTGCTCTGTACAATTTTTGATTATGTCCATTTCAATATTCTATCTCCGGAACTGATAGATATGATGAAAGAGATACAATTGGATGCAGCTGAACAAATGTCCGGTCTATTTGGGAGTTCACCAGAGATGGAAGAAATTATGGAAGAAAGTATGGAGCAAATAGAAGACAGTAATCCTACTAGCTTAGGTGCTATGGCAATGGGATATGGGCTGAAACTAATTTTATCTATTCCGTTCTTTTCTGCTATACTTTCTGCAATCATCAAAAAAGATCGTGGTTCTAATGTCCCAGATAATCTGGACGACAATGACCAATTCAAATACACGATGAAGAAATAAAAATGGATCTTTCCATAGTCATTCCTTTATATAACGAAGAAGAGTCTCTAGCAGAGTTGGTCGACTGGATTAAAAAATCCATTGGTGACCAAGGTTGGACCTATGAGATAATAATGGTGGATGACGGAAGCACTGATACTTCTTGGTCTAAGGTCGTGTCATTGAAAAAAGCGCATTCAGAAATAAAGGGCATAAAATTTAGGCGGAACTATGGAAAGTCGGCAGCACTAAATGAAGCCTTCGACGCCGCCCAGGGAAATGTAGTTGTCACAATGGATGCAGACCTACAAGACAGCCCTGAAGAAATTCCTGAACTCTTTCGCATGATTACTGACCAAGACTATGACTTAGTATCAGGATGGAAAAAAGAAAGACATGATCCCGTAAGTAAGACAATTCCTACCAAGCTATACAACTGGGCCACAAGAATGATGTCAGGAATCAAACTCAATGATATGAATTGTGGTCTCAAAGCATACAAACACGAAGTCGTAAAGAGTATAGAAGTATATGGAGAAATGCATCGATACATTCCTGTCCTTGCAAAAACTCAAGGCTTTGACAAAATAGGCGAAAAAGTTGTGCAACACCAAGCAAGAAAATATGGTGTAACGAAGTTTGGACTCAATAGATTTAGTAGAGGCTTGCTAGATCTTATGACGATTACTTTTATGGGTAGATTTGGCAAACGTCCTATGCACTTCTTTGGAAGCACAGGGATGGTGTTCACCTTTATAGGTACAATCTTGTTGACTATTCTGACAATACAGAAAGTAATATATAAGGTAGGAGGCATTGCCAGTAGGCCTATGTTCTTCCTGGGCATGCTTTTGGTTATAGTAGGAATCCAATTGTTTATAGCTGGATTTCTTGCAGAGATGATATCAAGAAACAATCCCAAAAGGAACGATTATTCCATATCGGAAACAATCTGAACATGACTAAAAAAGCTGTATTTATCGGTCCCGCATATCCTTACAGAGGTGGTATCGCAGCCTTCAATGAAAATTTAGCAACCATATTTCAGCATAACGGTTGGGAATGCAAGATTTTTACTTTTACTCAGCAATACCCCAACCTACTCTTCCCAGGCAAGAATCAGCTCACGACCGAAGATCCGAGACCTAACCTTACCATCACCAGAGGAATCTACAGCACCAACCCACTTAACTGGCTGAAGATGTCCAAAGAAATAGTTGCTGAGAATCCAGACTTGGTTATAACACAATACTGGATGCCATTTATGGCTCCTGCTTTTGGCACCATACTCAGAGGCGTTAAGAAAGAAATGAATGATGTACAGACAGTTACCATTGTCCATAATTTCAAGCCACATGAGAGCCGTATCGGTGACAAGCAACTCAATAAGTATTTGACCAATCGCACAGATATACTAACCTGCCTTTCTGCCAGCGTTAAAAGAGAAATAGAAAAATCTGTCGCGGACAAACCTATTATCCAATTATTCCATCCCATCTATGATCACTACGGAGCAGCTCTGAGCCAGGAGGTGGCCAAAACCAAATTGGGTTGGGATGAAGATACAAAGTATCTCTTGTTTTTTGGATTGGTCAGGGCATACAAAGGTGTGGACACCTTACTCGATGCGTTGACGATCCTTAAGACAAAAGAAAACTACAAACTTGTAATAGCAGGAGAATTCTATGAGGACGAGAAAAAATATCTCAAACAGATAGCGAAAAACAAACTCGAAGATCGCATCATTATCAGAAATGAATATATACCTAACGAAGATGTACCTCTTCTCTTCTGTGGTGCAGATGCAATAGTCCTACCTTATAAGACAGCTACTCAAAGTGGTGTTGTCCCCATTGCCTTGCATTTCGATAGGCCTGTAATAGTCACAAAGGTAGGCAGTCTTTCACCGATGATAGAGAAGCATAAGATTGGCTTAATAGCTGAGTCCAATCCAAGTTCGATTGCTGAAAAGCTAGAAGACTTCCTAGAAGGCAAAGAGAAACTGAAGTCAGACTTTGAAAACATAAAAGACGAACTGTCTTGGCAATCTTTCTTTGAG
>CAYNJK010000048.1:0-12772 GCA_964397575.1 uncultured Saprospiraceae bacterium | reverse complement strand
TTGTTAGTCTATACAGTCTCATTATCTCAATTTAGTAATCAAAAAGAATACCACAGTTCTGACACAAGTCTCCTATCTGCTAAAGAGGAATAAATTCGTATGCAATTGCAGCTCACTTGTAACCAATACTAACAGACTTTTAGTCAATAACCGCTAATGAATTGCTAATTTGGGACTCAACACCATTGAAGATGATACCCTTAAAAAGCAAATTATTAACAATAATTTTCCTAGCAAGCTTTACCGTCTTATCAAAAGCTGACGCATTTGAATCCAGCAATTTGGCTAATACACTAGCTAAGGCACAAGCTAATAACAAGAATGTATTTGTAAGTTTCAAGGCTGATTGGTGTCTGCCTTGTCAGATGTTTATGTCAGGCATAGAAGCAAATCAGGAAGTGAATGCGCTGCTAAAAGACAAATTTGTTTCAGTGTTAGTAGATATAGAAAGCAATGCCCAAAAAGATTGGCAAGCTAATTATAGAGTTGCCTGCTTACCTACCTCTTATATATTAGATTCTAAAGGTCAGATTATGTCAGAGTTCACTGGCCATATGCCAGCAAAACAACTTCTTACCCTCTTGCAACCTTATGCCGCAGCTGGAGCTAGCTCGCAAGCCACTATAGCTGACACCAAAATCAATTTAAAAGCTGAAAACAAGACTTCTGAGATTCCAGAAATTCTAGAGAAAAAAGCGCTAAGTACAAAATCAAAGTCAGGACTGATATCAAAGAAGCCGGAAAAGGTAATGATGAATAATGCGGTGATCGCCTCTGCTAAACCAACTAAGACCATAACAGTAGGCACCTTTCAGTCTATAGATAATGTGACCAAGTATAAAGCTAAACTGGAAGAGCTAAGTGGATACCAGTATTACATTACGATGAATGATAAAGCTATGTACCAGTTGAACCTCGGTAAATTTCATAATACCCTTGAAGTCAAAGAACAACTACAATGGGTGAAAAACAATATAACTGATTTCTATATCAGAAAGACTGATTAGTTATTTTACAAAGGTAGAATACAATTGAAGAAAGAGATCAGCAGTCATTTCTTTAAAATCTTAAGCTGGAGAATTATCTCCAGCTTTTTTTTATTTGAGCTTCCCCTACTATTACTATAAGGTCCTAACTCAGCTTGCTTTAAGAAACACGAGTTAAAACCGAAGGTCTTCTACATGGACACCTTCGTACTTAGCAGGATCAAAGGCAAAGGTTGATTCTTCTACTTTGTAATTGGTATCATGAGCTAATATATTCAAGGTGAATCGACTACCATTTTTGGAGAAAATCTTTAGTCTTTTGACCTTATTACCATCATTGATAACTGTGAGTCGCATTTTGGAATATTCGGAATTCTCATCTAGGGGCTTACCTTCTATCTGTGTAATAGCTGCTCCTTCCTCATTGCCATAATTGGAAACTGCGAAGACAAAATCTTTTGACTTATAGAGATTAAAAATATCCGAGGGACTATTAAAATCCCCTGCAAACATTTCTTCTGCTTCTTCGAAATCGGCATCATTTATCTGAACTTCATTGAGCTCTTTTAGATATACCCAGACTGTTTCATTGTCAGAAATAATTTTCTGCGGACCAAGGTCTAAAACAAATTTGTCTCCTTTCTGAATCAGCTGCCCATTTTGAGTTTCCATTCCTGAGCCGGGCAACTCCATATCTAAAGTAAATTCTATAGAGTGGGATTCTGCTGAGCGATAAGTCTCACTTATTTGCTCCATAAGTTGCAAGGCAGCTGGATCTGAATCACTAGAGCTAGCATACTGAGACTGTGTCCAGACTGATGATGTGACCAATAGTAAGAGCGCGATTACATGGATAGTGGATCTTAGTTTCATCATTTCCTTTATTATAATAACAGCTTTATAAAGCAAAAGTAAGTTGCAATATTGTTAATATTAGAAGAATAAAGCTGTAATCAGATTTCTGCTAGTCCTAAGTATAAGGTCGAGCAAAGATTATTTGTCTTTGAGATAATAATCTGCAAAGGTGGGGAAAGATGCGCTACCATAATGGCTGTAACACTTAGAATCCAATGATTCCATCTCATAGGTGTTGGTAAACTTTTCAAAAAACAGAGTGAGATTATTGAAATCCATATTTCGAGAATTAGGCTTAGGGAAGAAGACAAGATGCTTAATCGTTCCATCAGGATTCCAGAATACATTGAGCCAGATCTTTATACCCTTAATATCAAAATCAGAATTCTCTGCATATTGCTCCATTTCACTAAGTAAGCCCATCCATCTTTTATAAGCTAGATCCATAGAATCTTTACAGACAGTAAGTAAAGGATTGCTGCATTTTGCAACCAAGTCTTCATATTCTATTTCATGCTGACCTATCATAAATACATGGGGTAAAGTGTCCAGTTTCCCTGACACTTGGACTTCCCCTTTCATATTATAGCCAGAAAGCATAGCTACAACGAGCAAAAGCTTGATTTGGAGGCAAATATGTAAGCAATTATTCAAGGTCTTATATATGGTTTAAATATATAATATAAAAGTGATGAACGCATAGGACTCCTGCGGTTTTCCAATCCATTCTACAGATATCCTATCAGTACAATCACGCAAATAAATAGTTATTGGTTACAAGTAATTTCATACATATCGATAATTAACAATACTTTGTGACCAAGGACCAGATTCAAAATAGCCTTGAAATAGCGGATTTAAGTAAAACAAAGTCAATTAAAGCTATCTTATCACCTAATGTCCGATTTGGGTAACCAAATTTCAAAAATACTAACATGATTCTTGATATAATAACATGCTTACTAGTTGCTTTTGGCTTCTATCAAGGCTTTTCTAAAGGATTAATCAAAACAGTATTTGCTTCCTTTTCTCTGATGATAGGTATCGTAGCAGCTTTAAAGCTATCCCCTATAGTCATAAATATTCTTCAGGGTGCCATTAAAATCAATCCCGCTATAACTTTTGTACTAGGCTTTGTCCTAACCTTTATAGTGGTTATGGCCTTGATAAGATTTATAGGAACGAGGATAGAAAAGCTCATGGAAAACCTGAATATCGGTGGGCTAAACAAGCTAGCTGGAGGCCTTCTGCTCAGTCTGTTTTATGCCTTACTTGTAAGTTTTGCAGTCTACTTTATGGATAAAGTGGAATTGGTCTCAGAAGATCTTAAAACTTCTTCTTTTACCTATCCCCTTCTAGAACCTTTGCCTAGAGCCGCCCAAGATGTGGGTGAAACGCTTAGACCCTTATTCAGCGAATTCTGGGAGCAACTCATGGCTACCATGGATACTATCAAGGAAAAAGGTGAAGAATTGGCTCCTGTAGATAACTAGGAGCCAGATCACATTTTATCCATTGGACTTAAGATGCTCGAAATAGTGCATCAGCTCCATCTCTGAAGTAAACAATACCTGTCTTGGCTTACTACCATTGGCTTCACCTACGATACCTAAGCTTTCTAACTGGTCCATAATACGACCTGCCCTGTTATAGCCTAACTGTAGCTTACGCTGGATACTCGAGGTAGAACCGTGATTGGAACCAACAATCAATCTTGCCGCCTCTTCAAACATGGGGTCTAGATCTGACCACTTCATATTAGAACCACCTATGTCATCATTTTCGTCCACAACTTCAGGTAAGTGGAATGGCTCAGCAAATCCTTTCTGAGCACTGATGTGATCTATAACATTTTCCACTTCTGGTGTATCTACAAAAGCGCATTGTAATCTAACAATATCACTGCCTACAGAAAGCAACATATCCCCTTTACCTATCAACTGCTCCGCTCCTTTAGAGTCGAGAATCGTTCTCGAATCTTGTAATGAAGTTACCTTGTACGAAATTCTTGCCGGGAAATTGGCCTTAATCATACCAGTAATAATCTTTACCGAAGGTCTCTGAGTAGCAATTATAAGATGTATACCTATTGCTCTAGCCAATTGTGCCAATCTAGCTATCGGCAACTCTATCTCTTTTCCTGCAGTCATAATAAGATCTGCAAACTCATCTATAATGAGTACGATATATGGTAAGAATCTATGCCCATCTTTAGGACTCAGTTTCCTAGCTGTGAATTTGTTGTTGTATTCTTTAATGTTTCTCGCTCTACCCAACTTGAGCAACTTGTATCGCTCATCCATCTCTATCGTAAGAGAGTTAAGTGTATGTATTGCTTTTTTGGTGTCAGTAACGATAGGCTCTTCTTCTGAAGGCAAAAATCCAAGGAAGTGCTTATCCAAACTGCTGTAAGGGAACAGTTCCACCTTCTTAGGATCTATCATGACCAACTTCACTTGAGAAGGGTGCTTCTTGTAGAGCAGTGACATCAAGATAGTATTGATACCTACGGACTTACCTTGTCCTGTTGCACCAGCCACAAGAAGGTGAGGCATCTTTGCTAGATCAGCTACAAAGACTTCATTAGAGATCGTCTTACCCAATACAATAGGTAAATCCATCTTGGCATTCTGGAACTTTGGAGAAGTTACGACCTCTCTAAAGGATACCATCTGCTTATTCTTATTAGGTACTTCTATACCTATTGTTCCTTTACCAGGAATAGGCGCAATAATTCTGATACCTAGAGCAGATAAACTAAGTGCGATATCATTTTCGAGAGACTTAATCTTACTGATTTTGATACCAGGTGCTGGCACGATTTCATACAAGGTGACAGTAGGACCTATAGTGGCCTTTATCTTTATTATTTCTATCTTATAGTCTAATAAGGTCTTAATGATATTGTTCTTGTTCTGTTCTAACTCCTCTCTGTCTATCTCTACTTTTGATGCGGAATAGTCTACAAGTAAATCTACGGTAGGTGGCTTATATGACTTCAGATCTAAGGTCGGATCATAAGGCTGAGAATCCACTATATTTTCTTCTTCTACATACAGCTTAGTGCTGTCCATATCTGGTCCCTTTCTCGCTACTACGACGTCTACTTCTTCTTTGATCACTGGTTCTTCCAGTTCTAATTCTAGTTGTGGCTTCTCTGTAGTTGGTTCTTTGGGTTTTGGCCAAGCTTTTGGCTGTGGTTGCTGTGCAGGGCTTTCGGCTGTATCAGCAGAGTTATTTGAAGAAAGGTCTAGTGCTAGATCATCTCTATCATTATCACCAATCTTAGATTTTCCTTTTTGAGCCTTAGATGGCTTTAAGGTTATAATTTCTTCTTCATCTGCTTTTCGTTGGCTTCTAGCTTTACGCTTAGTAGGTGCCAGTTCATCTGTACTTCTAAACCAATCAGAAACTGTATTGGTGAAAGAATCCACATTCGGCAAGTTGAATCTATTGGCAACACCAGCAAGACTTACACCTTGTAGCTCAAACATCGGATTGACTACCCAAATAAAAGTGGCGATAAGTAGAAGGACCATCAATAAGATAAGACCTATCTGACCTACGAAACTTATAAGATAATTGCACATAGAAAAACCCATGAGTCCACCCCAACTAAAGCTGGAACCGCGCATTACAAACTCCATAGTTACGGAGATAAAGCAAATCAATAAGAAGGTATGCAAGGTGAGATTCATAAAATCTCGAAGAGGATTTTTCTTAATTAGGTCAGTTCCAAGTTTAATAAATAGAAAGATAAAAAGGAAAGAACTGATGCCGAAACCCCAATAAAAGAAGAAATGAGAAACATAGGCCCCTAACCTACCTAACCAATTCTGAACAGCGACATCGCCATCGAACAAGATAGAGCTGGAAAGAGATAAGACCTTATCTTGATCAAATTTCCATGTAGAAAAATAAGAGCTAAATGCGATAAAGAGATAAAGTGCTACAAAAAAGCAACAAACTCCTAATATCTTTGTTATCCTTTCGTCTTTTAGGTTAAAACTAAAACGACGAGTATCCTTAGACCTTCTCTTAGTCTTTCGAGCCATTGGGTATCTTAAATCGGGTTTGGAATAATAAAAACAAGGCAAATGTAGTTTTATTATTCATATTATGAAAATATTTAAGATGTTATTTTTTGAATAGCAGCTCGTTACATATGTGAATTTTTTGTAATATGTTATTTTTCAAGCCTCTCACCTCTCCATAATCAGATAAAAGAATTTCCTATATATACATTCTTTACATTTGTTTATTGACAAAATCGAAAAGCTAAAGATGCACACCATTCTAATTGCGGGAGCTGGAGGAATAGGTAAGGCTACTGGCCTTATTCTTCTCTCAAAACCTTATCTTGATTGTAAAGTAATTATCGGAGATAGATACGAATCTGCAGCCAATGCAGCAGCCAAGTATATAGCCGAAGGATCTGGCACTGATATGGTATCGCCCTTGCTCTTTCCAGAATCTGGAACTTCAGAAGCACTTATTACAGCGCTTCAGCAGGCTGATATCATTTTGGATTGCCTTCCCGGTAGCCAAGCGCCTCGACTGGCCCAATATGCGAAAGACTATGGTTGTCACTACGCCAACCTCACGGAATATGTGAATGAGACAGATCAAGTTACCGAAATTGCGAAAGGTGCAGACACTGGCTTTATCCTTCAGACGGGTTTAGCCCCAGGATATATCAATATACTCAGTCACCACCTTTTCCAGAAGTTCACTTCCGACTATCAGGTAGAAACTGTAGATAATCTAGATATGAAAGTAGGCGCACTTTCCAAGCATGCTAGAGCACCATACTTTTATGCCTATACATGGAGCCCTATAGGTGTCGCTACTGAGTATGTCAAAGATGCTATAGTAGTCCAAGATTTCGAAACCAAATATATTCCATCCCTGTCAGATACTGAAGAATTACTTATAGATGGAATCAAGTATGAAGATGACTATACTTCAGGTGGTGCAGCAGATCTCCCTAGAGCTTTGGCCGGTCGTGTAAAGAATTTGAACTATAAAACTATCAGATATCCAGGTCATTACACTTGGGCCAAAAAAATACTAGCAAGTGCTCCCGTGGAGCAAGACAAGGTGGAATATCTACATAATACTATGATGGATAATATCCCAGCTGTAGAAGATGATGTGGTAATCGTTTTTGCCTCTGTAAAAGGAAAAGATAACAATGGAACCTTGAGAGCGATAGAACGCAGTCTGTCGGTATATCCTTCCAAAGTAGGTAGCCAAACACTTAGAGCTATCCAAACTACAACAGCTGCACCCTTGTGCCAAGCAGCAAGTCTGTTACTCAAAGGGAATCTGAAAGGCCCAATCTTCCAAAGCGAGTTGGCAACCTCAGAATTCTTAAATGGAGATTTTGTCAAAGACATTTATGGATCAGTCAGCTAGACTCCGATAACTTAGCTATGGTACTTATAGATCGGTGGATAAAACAGGTTGTTATAGATCTCGGACTGTGCCCTTTTGCTTATGAAGTTTATGCTAAGAAGCAGATTCTATTTACCTCGATTGACTTTTTGAAGGCTGAAGCAATTTTGAATGTTTTGCAAAATAGCATTACGCATATTCTTAGCAGAGAAACCCAAGAAACAACAGCGTTAATCATCATAAATTCAGGCCTAGAAAAATTTGAGGATTACTTACTTGTCTACAATAGCCTAGAAAAATTGTTACCTCAGTTAGATCAAGGATCAGAAATACAATTGGCGAGTTTTCATCCTGATTATAGTTTTGTAGATACAGAAACTGATAGCGTATCTAACTACACCAATCGGAGTCCACTACCTATCATTCATCTCCTTCGCAGAGCTGATGTAACTGCTGCTATAGCTTCGCATCCAGATATTAATTCAGTACCTATTAACAATATTCAAAAGTTGGAGCAGTTGGAATTGGCTGGAATACGAGAAATAATGGCAGGAGTAACCAGACTTAATTAGGTGCATATCCTTTATTATTTGGCAATAACTTTCAGTGTATTTATAACGATCTTTGTTACAACTCTCGGCGAGCTTCTATCAGGGCTCTCACCACCTCAGGATTTTTAAGCGTTGTTACATCTCCTAGGGTCTCTGTATCCTGCACAGCAATTTTTCTGAGTATCCTTCTCATAATCTTTCCAGAGCGGGTCTTTGGTAAGCCCGAGACAAACATGATTTTATCGGTTTTAAAATAGGGCCAATCTCACGAGTAACTACATCTAGGATTTCTCTTCTGAATATGTCATGAGGTACAATTACTTGTAGAATATATACGTATTCCTCGAGGAGCAGGAAAGGCAGTAAGTAAGTTTTTTTTCTAAAATATTTATTGGTGTCTTTTGCTTCTTACAATAGCAGTTGTCTATTCATTTGCTCTACTTTACCTGAGCAAGCCAAGTGTAGAGCAATTCTATTCCATACGCTATTCCTCCTACCATTGCCATTCCCCCTCCTATACCATAATAAAAATGTGGTCCACCTTGCATCTTATTGAGAAAAATAAGTAGCACACCTATGACAGTCACTACCAGCAAAAACCAAGTCATCTTGGTATCTACATGAAGACCTGCTCTTTTCTGAATCTTATTAAAATGAAAAAAAGAAACCAAACTAAACAGAGAAGCTGATAAGCCTACACCACCGACCATAGTATTACCTTGGAAATAGTAGAGTAAGGCGCCCAAGATGGCTACTACTAAAAAGAATATTCGGCAGAATTTAAATAGTTGTGCCTCATGATTGGTATTAGGTGTAAGTGGCTGATTTGTCATGGAAGAAAATAATTATCTTAATATTTCGAAAGATGAAAAACTCTGGGGCGGACAAGGACTGTATTCTAATTTTTCTACTCTGGCAGTAGCAGGTCCTTGGTGGCACCAAGTAACAAAAGACATCAGAGGCTCTGACGGCCCCTCTACCTGTATGTATACAGAACCATCTGACTGATTCTCTACCGAACCTAATAGGCTTAATTCTATAGCTTTCTGCTTCGTGTAATATCTAAATCCTACACCTTGCACAACACCATGGACGGTAATAGTATATGCTAACAAACTATCAGACATCTAATTGTTGCTCTATAAAGGCATCCACTGCCTGAGACACCAGATCAAAAACGAAAGGAAAGCCACCTGCATAATATGGATCAGGGACTTGTCTATTTTCTCCAGGATAACTATAATTCAATAGCAAAGACACCTTAGCCTCTTCAGCTGGAGTACTTGCCAGTTCCATCACATTATTGTAATTGCTACTATCCATAACTATGACATGATCGAATTCCTGCAAATCTTGTTTTCTAAACTGCTGAGATCTTTGGCGAGAGATATCTATTCCATTTTCAGCTGCCACCTCTACAGACCTCTGATCTGGGCCCTCTCCAGAGTGCCAGCTACTGGTCCCAGAACTCTCCACTTGCCAACCCAGCTGACGTTCATCTATACGGGCTTGTAAGATGCCATGTGCTAAGGGTGATCGACATATGTTCCCTAAACAGACCATCATTATTTTCATATCTAAATGACTTTAGTTGGGATATAGACTGCTGCAAAATTCAGTACACAAAACTAACCAATTCCTTCTGCAAACATGTAACTAAGATTCATTTCATAGGCAGAACTTATAAGTCTACTGTATAAGTCCTTACGAGATAAGATTTCTTTGTTACCTATTATGATCAGATGCTTTCTAGCTCTCGTAAGCGCTACATTTAACTTTCTATCTATACCCTCACTATTAAGACTACTTATAGAATCCAGAAGTTCTGCTTCACTGACTGCTAAGCTGATAAATATTCTGTCTCTAGCACCACCTTGATAGCGCTCTATAGTATCTACAGTAATGGGCAGGTCAGGAGATAGGTTTTTCTGATTTTTTATCATAGCAATCTGAGACCTAAATGGCGTAATTACACCTATAGAATCTTCTCTGATCTCCAGACCATTATACTTGTAGATAGCTACCCACTCATTGATAAGTGCAGCAACTATGCGGGCTTCGAAGAGATTGGTCTTTCTAGTTATATTCTGCCCCTTAGGTGTATCTACAAAGATGACTCTATGCTGGAGTAGCTTTCTCTGGTTCTCAGATTCTGCCTTTAAAGAGCACGGTGCTGACAATCCTTCTATGCCGGGTAAGATTGAGAGTTTAGAATCATAGAATTCTCTACTCACAAAGCCTACAATATCTAGGTGCATACGACCCTGATTAGTCAGACCTCCGTAAGCCCAGTTCCAGCCTTTAGTCTCTGCTTGCTTATACAATCTTTCGAAGAGTGAGGTTCTTGCATCTATTATACCACAATTAGACCTAAGCCCTTTGTCTAAGATTACACTACTCTGTCTATCTTGTGTAACCACTGCTGGCAACTGCTTGTGATCCCCTATCAGAATAAATTTCTTAAACTGACTTAACAATCCCACAAGCATCGGCTCCAAGAGTTGAGAAGCTTCATCTATTACAACAAGATCATAGTTTTTTAGAGCTTGTATTTCCTTTTTGCCTTGAAATGAAGACAAGGTAGAAATGGTCACCCTGCTCTCTTGGAATACGGTTCTCAGACTGGCTCTGGATGTAAGTGTCTCAGTCCTAGATGACAAGAGATTGTCACGGTACTTTTCCGCAGTAGAATACCTAGAACCGATACGCAGATAATTGCCCTCCAGAACATCATGAACAGCTGAGCAGATCTCATCTACAGCTCTATTGGTATAAGCAATAATTAGAATTTCGCTCTGAGTATGCTGATAATAATACCTTACCAGTTCTGAGATCATCCTACTTGTTTTTCCTGTTCCTGGTGGTCCCCATAACAGAAAATAATCTTCAGCAGCTATAGCCTTTTGCATAAGCAATTGTTGCTCATCAGTCAGAAGATCGCTCTTGTAAGTACAAGCCTCTGCAGGCTTTCTAGGTGGGTCTAGACTAAGAATTCTTCTTTTATAGGCACTGTCCGAGATCATGAAGTCAAAGAGGCCATGATATTGCTTTGTATAGCCACTATCTAAAGTATCTGCTTCTAGATTCCAGAATCTAAATTTTCTAAAGATGTCAAAATTCTTCTGTCTAGCTCTAAGCCGCAATTGCACTTGGTCCGCAGCTAAATTTAGGATGGTACACTTAAAAAGTTGGTTAGCTAAAACCGATTTGGTCGGATCATCATAAGGGTATAGGATAACAATATCTCCTACTCTAAATTTGGATAATCTATTAGACTCAGCACTAAAACCCAAGGTCAAGGTCGGCACAAGCTGATCACTATTATTCTCTATAACCTCTAGTAATGAAAGAATAGTAAACATATCTGCTTTCTCTACCATAGGATCCAACCATAAACTTGCCAAACCATTAGAAGCATAGATGCCATGTCTTCCTATTTTGGACAACTGGAATTCTCTACTTATGAATGCCACAAACACTTTATAGTAACTCTTCTCGAGCTCTGTCAGCCTACCATAGGCATCCCAAAATTTCTTGGCGTCTCTTCTTAAAAAAGTATAGGCTTCAGGGATAGAACCAGGGTCTAACTTACGCAGTATGTCTACGGTATTCTCCTTATCTAATTTAGTCAGTATTTCTTCTAGAAGAATAATAGTATTCCTTAGACGTAAGGCATCTAGTTGCTTGTTTCTCACCTTTGGTGCAAACCGTAGACGTTTGGTATTATTTGCTGAATAGAGGATATAGTTTGTTGATTTTACTTTAGCATCATAGACTGATTCTAGGATCAGGTCGTACAGTAAGGTTTGCACATAGTGATTTTGGTTTAGACCATACTTATGAGCTTGATATAGCTTTCCACTTTTGAGCTCCACGATATCGGACTTTGCAGTACGTTCGTTGTGATGGTATAAGTCCAGTCTGCCTAGCAAGCCATACTCATTAGAATAAAAACTAGGTTCTAGATAAGATCTTTCTTTGGTTATTCCTGCGTCAGATAGCTCAGTTGTGACAACACTTTTTAGATTTTCGAAGTGCACTTTTACTTTCGCTATACAATCCATGACTTCCTCATCAGACATGACTGAAAAGCGTACAGGCGCAATCTGAAAGGTATCAGCAAGCATCTCCTTGAACTCGAGATTCGGATTATGTATGAGTTCATCCAAGTAGTAATTAACCACGTTACCTATCAGCATATGCACAGAGCTGTCAGATGGAATCAGCTTTCTTCCGAAATACTTTAGAGAAGTGGCACCTTGAGAGGAAAAGCATTCTGAGACGGAAGTAACACCGAGAAGGAAATCTGGTCTGAGTACAAATGCCTTAGCCATAGGATCTTTGTCCGTATACCAACTGAGATCTATAAGGTTTATAATTACCGGAAGAGGGAGATGTGTCTGGATTTGTTTGAGCTGTGTAGTAAAATCATCAGCAATCCTTACTGTAATTTTATTATCTGGACTTTCATCTAAGACTACTTCTACGCTGTTGTTATTGATTTCAAAAAGGACTGCTCTTTGGACTCTGCTATAGCTGTGTTTTCGTTCCCTATCAGTATCAAGGATTTTGACAGGCTTTTCGAATTTATCCGTGAATGGATGGTTGTAAACTGCCGTTATATTGGCCTGTAGTAGATAGAGACCTAGAGTACAGAAGTCTGCAACATTGTTTTGAGAATAGGCGCCTCCCTCGAATGATTTCCTAAAAAATTGGGTCTCGTAGACTAGAGTCTTAGGCAGTTGATGTTGTAAGCCGAAAAAAGCTATTCTAGAAAAAAGAGTTGTAAATCCTATGGCTTCTTTATCTGTAGCCTGTTCGAAAAACAATGAAAAAAGCAGAAATATGTGTTCTAAGTCCTGATTATTAAAGTTTTCTATAATTCTAAAAGATTCCATTCTCTTAGCAATCTGCTTAATGAAATGGATATTATCTTTCATGAAATGGATAAATCTTGGTTTAATTTTTGCGCTATAGGAACTT
>CAYNJK010000047.1:0-12896 GCA_964397575.1 uncultured Saprospiraceae bacterium | reverse complement strand
AAAGGCCTATAGTCAGCAAAAAATAAGAGGGTTTCTTCATGTTTACATTGGTCAAGAAGCCATAGCTGCTGGATTGGTGTCTGCCCTGACGATAGAAGATAAAATTGCAACAGCTTACCGACAACATGGTATAGCACTATCTAGAGGAATAAGTTCTAGAGCATGCATGGCAGAGCTTTTTGGAAAGGTTACTGGTATAGTGAAAGGTAAAGGAGGCTCTATGCACTTTTCTTCTAAAGCTCACGGCTATATAGGGGGGAATGGTATCGTCGGAGCACAAATTCCTATCGGTACTGGAGTTGCCTTAGCTGAGCAATACAAAGGCACCAATAATCTATGTGTGACGATGTTTGGTGATGGAGCCGCAAGACAAGGTGCTCTTCATGAGTCATTTAATATGGCAATGACATGGAAGCTGCCTGTACTGTATATCTGTGAAAACAACCAGTATGCAATGGGAACCTCCGTGACTAGGACTTCCAATGTGCAAGATATATACAAGCTAGGCTTGGGTTATGATATGCCTTCTGAGGCTGTCGATGGGATGTCACCAGAAGCAGTGCATAATGCACTTGCAAAGGCTGCTGAGCACATAAGAGCAGGCAAAGGTCCTTACTTTTTAGAAATAAAAACCTACAGATATAGAGGACATTCTGTTTCTGATCCAGGCAAATATAGAACTAAGGAAGAGCTTAATTCTTATAAAGACAGAGATCCCATCACAGAAATCAAGGAGCTTATCTTAGATAAAAAGGTAGGAACTCAAGTCGAGATAGATGCAATAAATGATAAAATAGCGGCGGAAATTGCTGATGCAGTGGACTTTGCAGAGAAATCTGAGTATCCACTAAGCTCAGAATTATATGATGACAATTACGTGCAAAAGGACTATCCATTCATAATGGATTAATAGTTCACTCTAAATGACACAATAGTTAGAGTTTATTTATTTTTGCACAAATTTTTAGAATAGTATACAATGGCAAAAAGGAGAACAAGCAAGAAAAAAATAGATTTCGAGATAGAAGACGTCGTACAGGAAAGAGTAGAAACCGTTCAATCATCTGGTTCTACTGAAGCTTGGTTTGAAAAAAATAAGAATCTGGTTCTAGGACTAATAGCAGCACTTGTTCTTATCATAGGTGCTTACTTTGTGTATAAGTTTTTTGTCACAGAGCCAAAGATGAAAGCTGCAAAAGCTGCAATCTATAAAGCTGAGCAACAGTTTGAGAGAGATTCTTTTGCTTTGGCACTGGAAAATCCAGGTGGTGGTTTTGAAGGATTACTAGATATAATCGACAATTATAGTGGTACACCTACAGCAAATTTGGCGAAGCTATACGCTGGTATTTCTTATCTGAACCTTGGAAGATATGAAGACGCTATCAGCTATTTAGAAAGCCATAGTCCTTCTGGGGATTACTCCCCTATTATAACTAATGGGAATCTAGGTGATGCGTACTCAGAGCAAGGAGATTTCCCAAAGGCAGAATCGTACTACGAAAAAGCAACTACTGCTGGAGAAGATGCATTGCTTACCCCATATTATCTCTATAAGTTAGGTCTATTGGCTAAGCGAAATGGAAATAACAGTAAGGCGCTATCTGCTTTCAAGAAGATAAAGGACAACTACCCTTCTTCTAATGAGGGTGCGACTATCGATTTACTCATTAAGTCTGTGAGCTAGAACTTGAGTTCTAAAGACCAAAGTCTTTCTGCTCAAGATCTTTCCTCTATTCCTTCTGCTGAAGGTTATAAGATACATGTTGTAGTTTCAGAATGGAACTCTAAGATTACCTCTGCCTTACTGAAAGGTGCTCTAGATACACTGGAGAAGCTAAAAGTAAGTACCAAGGGTGATTGTGAGGTAGTTCATGTCCCAGGCACTTTCGAATTACCGATGGCCGCAAAAACATTGATAAAAGCAAAGCAATCTGACGCTGTAATTTGCTTAGGCTGCGTAATAAAGGGAGAAACAGACCATGATAAATATATCAACCAATCTGTTGCTATCGCATTGAACCAGCTAGCGGTTATGACCGACAAACCTATCATATTTGGAGTTCTCACTGTCAATAACATGGAGCAAGCCTTAGATCGTGCTGGTGGACAACATGGTAATAAAGGTATAGAAGCAGCAGTTACAGCCGTCAAGATGGTACACCTTCAGAAAGGCATCTGCGAATCGCCTAAGGCTATAGGATTCTAGTCTAGCCTACCTTTGGTATCAAACAATAATCGCTGTCCACTTTTTACCTCTGTAAGTTTATTATCTCTATAGACAAATACTCCATTACAGATAGTAGATGTTACTTTCCCTTTCATGTCAAATTGCTCTAATGGTGACCAGCCACATTTGTATTCTACATTAGATTTATCGATAACCCATTTAAGATTTGGATCCACAATAGCTAAATCTGCATAGTATCCTTCTTCTATATACCCTCGCTCCTTTATTCTAAAGAGTTCTGCAGGTGCATGACACATCTTGTCTATAATAAATTCTTTAGTCAACTCTTCTCTGTGATAGAAAGACATCATGAGCGCTAAACTATGTTGTATCAGTGGCAAGCCTGAAGGTGCCTCCAGATAATGTTTTGCTTTTTCTTCTTTGGTATGTGGTGCATGATCCGTTGCGATGACATCAAAGTATCCATCTTTTAGTCCTTGTAATAGGGCTTCTCGATCATGGACAGTCTTGATGGCAGGATTACATTTTACTTTATTTCCCAAAACGTGGTAGTAAGCATCATCAAAGAACAAATGATGAACACAGATTTCAGAAGTTATCTTTTTCTCTTTTAGCGGGATGTTATTATCAAACAAACTGATTTCATCAGCAGTACTGATATGTAAGATATGAAGACGTGTACCATGTTTTTTTGCCAGTTCTATAGCCATAGAGGACGATAGGTAACAGCCTTTAGCATTACGTATAATGGGATGATAAATCGCATCGAGCTTGTCCCCGTACTTTTCTTTGGCTTTTGCCAGGTTGTCTCTAATGGTAACTTCGTCTTCACAATGTGTAGCGATCAGTAGTTTAATATTGCTAAAAAGTTGTTCCAAGGTATGCCGATTATCTACCAGCATATTTCCCGTACTACTACCCATAAATATCTTCACTCCGCAGACATCATTAGGATTGGTTTTTAAGACTTCTTCTAGGTTGTCGTTTGTAGCACCCATATAGAAGGAGTAATTGACAGTCGCTGTTTTTGCTGCGATGTCGTATTTCTCCTGTAATTTTTCCTGAGTGGTACTGGTTGGTTTTGTGTTGGGCATTTCCATAAAACTGGTTACACCACCAGCAGCCGCTGCTCTTGACTCCGTTGCAATATTGGCTTTATGCGTCAGGCCAGGCTCTCTAAAGTGGACTTGATCATCTATAATCCCAGGGATTATCCACTGCCCATTAACATCTATGACTTCAGCGTCAGGATCATTTATATTTGTGCCAATCTTTTCTATACGTTCTCCTTTGATTAGGATATCTCCACTCTTAGACTCGCCTCTATTAATAATCAATCCGTTCTTAAGAAGATATTTTTTTTCACTCATTAGATTCTAATTTCCACAATTTGCGTTCTAAGGTAGGGAAAAATATACCTTTGCAAACAAAGATGTAGATATCGATAATAAAGTTAAAATAGGTGTACTAGGAGGAGGCCAATTAGGTCGTATGCTTATACAAGAAGCGACTAAGTTTGATTTGGATATGTGGTTTATGGATAAAGATTTTGACTATCCTGTGCCCTCTATGTTTCCAAATTTTGTAAAAGGCGATTTTAAGAATTACGAGGATGTATTAGCATTCGGGAAGGCAGTGGACATAGTAACTATAGAGATAGAAAACGTGAATACTGACGCATTGAAAGTATTAGAGAACTTAGGTAAGAAAGTCTATCCACAAGCCAGGGTCATAGAAACCATTAAGGATAAGGGACTTCAGAAAATGTTCTATCAAGAAGAAAGTCTACCCACTTCAGAATTCTTTTTGGTTAAGGACAAAGCTGAAATAGAAGCTAAGATAAGCTCGGGGCAGTTGCTATTCCCTTTTGTGCAAAAGTCTAGGTTAGCAGGTTATGATGGTAAAGGTGTAGTGACTGTAAAATCAAGACAAGATCTTCCTAAACTATTAGATACACCTTCTGTCATAGAACAGCTGGTAGACATAGAAAAGGAACTCGCGGTAATTATAAGCAGGAATACAAATGGCGATACAGAGTGCTTCCCAATAACTGAAATGGTCTTCGAGCCTAAAGGTAATTTACTAGACTACTTGCTTTGTCCAGCAGAAGTCAGTGCGGAGCTTGTTACCAACTGCAACAGCCTTGCGACCAGCATCATTACTAAGTTAGAGATGGTCGGTATACTTGCAGTGGAGTTCTTCTTGGATAAGAACGGACAAATCCTAATCAATGAAGTCGCTCCACGACCACATAATTCTGGTCACCATACAATAGATACTGGAACCTATTCTCAATATAACTCTCATCTTCGTTGCTTGCTGGACTGGCCCTTACTACCAGTATCACAGCCTGGCTATGCTATGATGATTAATGTACTCGGCAGTGAAGGACATGTCGGTAGTCCAGTATACAATGGCCTTAATTCGATAATGCAAATCGAATCAGTCTATCCACATATATATGGTAAGAAACTCACAAAACCTCTAAGGAAAATGGGACATGTCACCATCGTAGGTGATTCTAAAACAGAACTGCTGGAAAAGATGGCACAAATTAAATCAAGTTTAAAAGTAGAATCATGTCAGAAGTAGGAATAATAATGGGATCAGATTCTGATCTTAAGGTCATGCAAAGTGCTGCGGATATTCTGAAGGAATTAGGTATCCCATATGAGATGACGGTAGTCTCTGCTCACAGAACACCAGACCGCATGTGTGATTATGCCAAAACAGCAGTAGACAAAGGACTGAAAGTTATCATAGCTGGTGCAGGTGGCGCAGCACATCTTCCTGGGATGATAGCTTCTATGACTGATTTACCAATTATAGGTGTTCCTATAAAGTCGTCCAACTCTATAGATGGCTGGGATTCTATTCTTTCTATTTTGCAAATGCCTAATGGCGTACCTGTCGCTACAGTAGCTCTGAATGGTGCAAAGAATGCAGGGCTGCTTGCGGCGAGGATACTGGGTGCTAGCGATAAGCAGGTGCATCTTAAGCTTACCAAGTATAGAGAGGAAATGAAAAGTGCTGTGTTAGAAAAGGCAAAACGCGTGGAAGGTAAGTAAGCTTCAAAAAAAGAGGCTATCACCTATAAGTGACAGCCTCTTTTGATTTATAATTTTATTTGCTTTACCTAGGTATCAGATTGAAAGCAACTCTTCTATTTAATCTTCTACCTTCTGTCGTATCATTTGAGGTAACAGGTCTCGACTCACCATAACCTGTATGAGTCATTCTGCTCGGACTGACGAAGGCTTTGTCTCTTAAGTACTCATAACAAGCTTGTGCTCTTCTTTCTGATAATAACTGGTTGTTTATAGCACTTCCGACATTATCTGTGTGACCTTCTATTACAAGATTGTAATCTGGGTACCTATTCATAAGCTGAGCCACCTGGTTTAGCACTTCATAAGAATCACCTGTCATAGTCGCTTGTCCAGTATCAAATGAAACTGCTCTCATCGCCACTTCCAAGGTGGAAAGATCATTCTTTGCTATTTCAGGACATCCACCAGCTGCAACTGTTCCAGGTGTGGTAGGACACTTATCTCTGCTGTCATCGATGCCATCTCCATCTGTGTCTGGACAACCACTGAAGGCTGCTATCCCAGGACTATCAGGACATTTATCAAAACTATCTGCAACACCGTCGCCATCTCTATCCGCAACCGCTATTTTCTTAGGACAACCATCTGGTCCATCTCCTTTGACATCTGGGCAACTGTCTAAGCTATCTTTGACACCATCACCATCTCTGTCTGCATCTACAATCTTGTTTTTTATAGCATCTGAAGGATCTACTTCCGGACAACCATTTCTTTCTTTTGTTCCTGCCTTATTTGGGCATTCATCATCATTATCAGAGATGCCATCGCCGTCAGTATCAGGACAGCCTTTGAAGATGCCAATCCCAGCAACATCAGGGCAATCATCTCTGTAATCAGGGATACCGTCATTATCACCGTCAGGACAGCCTTTTAACTCTACTGGACCTGCTAACTGAGGGCATAAATCAAGATCATCTTCCAGACCATCACCATCACTATCTATTTTTGTCATGAGCTCTTCAGCTGGGGGAACCATATCATCCATAGCTCTTTCGGCACCAAATAGATACACAAATCCTACTCCATGATGTAGGTTATTTCTATCATCAGCTAAGGAAGCTCTGTATTCAGATTGCCAATTGAAATAGGCATTATCCCTAACATGAAAATTAAGACCAAATCCAAATGGAATTTGAATATTAAAATCGCCTACATCTTCCAAAACTCCACCTACTCCTGCCATGACATATGGTACAACTTTAGCTTGGGGTCTCAAAAACTGATATTGTGCTTGAAGATCTGCTCCATATACATTCTTATGAAAACAATTTTCAAATTCTGTGTTATGGCTGTTTACCACGCCTGCTTTTATAGGCAGTACAATATTCAGGTTGTCACTTATATTTTTATGCAACCCTACTTCGAAGCCATGGTGGTAAGAAGAAAAATCTGTAATAGAACCTCCATTCTGAGACTGATAGTCCATAAATAGAGATTTGAAAGAAATACCATAAGGGTACTTTGGATTTTGTGCTTCTACAGAACTCAGAAAAAGTGTTGTAAATAAGAGGATTAATACAAATTGTTTCATAGACAATGTCTGTTCTTTTAAAAAATGCAAAGTTAACTCTAAGTTAGAAGAATAGATAGGCTAAACTTGAATATGTACTATTTA
This sequence comes from uncultured Saprospiraceae bacterium, assembly GCA_964397575.1. Lineage (GTDB taxonomy): Bacteria > Bacteroidota > Bacteroidia > Chitinophagales > Saprospiraceae > RFSX01. Next base: position 5,980 of record CAYNJK010000047.1, on the reverse strand, counting down.
TTCTATGTATTTAATCCTGATATCCAAGATATTACAAAGAATATTTAACTTATAGCTTCAAAATAACCTGTTTCTCTGTTCTTTCTCACTTTGTTCCAATAATAGTAACGTCCGTTCATAGAGATATATACTCCTGGATTCAAAGTTTGTGCAAATGCTAAGGCACTACCAAGGTTGAAAAAACCATCAGATGAGGTACCAAAAGCTATAGGAACCATGGCTCCTGTCAGCACGATAGTCTTATCAGCTACATTTCTGGTTGCCAGATAACTAGCAGTATCTACCATAGTATCGGTGCCATGTGTGATGATGATTTTATTTGATTGGGTTTCTCTACAACTTTCATAGATTTCCTCCCGCTCCTTATCAGTCATCTCCAGACTATCTATCATCATCAAGGTCTTTATATTGAGATCTAGAGTTGATCTTCCTAAATCGAACATTTCTACTAAGTGGGTATCCTTAAAGTAAAGCTGGCCTGTTATATAATTGTATTCCTTATCGAAGGTGCCACCTGTCACAAATACCTGAATCTGATTACTCATTGCTATGGATTTATTATCCTAAAATAGGATTATTACTATTCCGTTGATAAACTTAGTTATACTTTTGAGTTAAATAAATTTATAATATGTCAAATCATCTTCTTTCTAATAAGTTGCAAAGCATGTCTGAGTCTGCGACTATTAAAATGGCTCAAAAAGCTAGAGAACTAAAAGCGCAAGGCATAGATGTCATAAGTTTAAGTCTAGGACAACCAGACTTTGATACTCCTGACTTTATAAAGGAGGCAGCTAAGAAAGCCTTAGATGATGGTCAGACGAAGTATACACCGGTACCGGGACTACTTAAGTTCAGAGAAGCCATTTGTACTAAGTTAGAAAGAGACAATAATCTTAGCTATTCACCAGACCAAATTGTGGTATCTAATGGCGCCAAGCAATGCATCGCAAATGTCTGTCTTTCATTATTGGATCAGGGTGATGAGGTGATCATCTTTACGCCATACTGGGTATCCTATTTTGAAATAGTGAAGTTTGCAGGCGGAACTCCTGTGAGCCTATATGCTGGAATAGATCAGGACTTCAAAGTAACTGCAGAACAGTTGAGATCTGCGATAAATGATAATACTAAGCTCATAATATACTCTTCTCCTAGTAACCCTACAGGCAGTGTCTATACTGAAGCAGAACTCGCTGCCTTAGCCGAGGTCATAAAGACTAAGCCAGATTTGTATGTCTTGTCGGATGAGATATACGAGTACATCTCATTCAGTCAGAAGAATCCAAGTATAGGCACCATGCCTGGAATGGCAGAGAAAACCATTACTGTAAATGGGATGTCTAAAGGATTTGCGATGACAGGCTGGAGACTGGGATATATGGCTGCACCTAAGTGGATAGCAGCTGCATGTTCTAAAGTACAAGGGCAGTTTACTTCAGGTGCCACTGCATTTGGTCAGGCAGCTGCTGCATATGCGCTGGAGCAAGACCCTTCTCAACTTTCCTATATGAAGGACAAATTTGTAGAAAGGAAAAATCTTGTAAAAAATATATTGGAATCAATACCTGGAATGAAGGTCAATGATCCCCAAGGTGCTTTCTATTTCTTTCCAGAGATTTCTTCTTTTTTCGGAAAATCTAACGGCACCAGAAGAATAAATGATGCAGATGAGTTTATAGATGTGCTCTTAGATGAAGCCCATGTAGCAGCCGTGACCGGAACAGCCTTTGGTGACAAGAATTCATTTAGAATATCTTATGCAACTTCTAATGAGATTCTGACAGAAGCGATGAATAGAATTAAAAAAACACTAGCAACTTATAGTTGATTTATTTGCCGTGTTTGATTTCTTGCCCAGGGACGGTTTTATTCATGTCCTTGTCTTCAGTTTCTTTCTTTTCCATTTCCGCTGGAAGTAGCTCCTCTTGACCATTTCTTTTGAATATGTCTCTCATGACTATGTCAAGTTGGTCCGCTCCGAGATTTTTCATCAGTATCTCACGATTCTTGTCCAGTATGAAAATCTTTGGTGTTTTAGTAACATTGTACTTCAATTTAAATCGGGAAACGTGGTTCTTGTCTGCCCCATTTATAAAGCCTAACATGTCCTTCTTCTCTAGGTCTTCCCAGCAATTCTTAGTTTTGTCTTGGTGCTTAGTACAGATAGCGAAAGTCTTGACACCTGTGCTTTTCCAATGATTATTAAAGGCTACAAAATCAGGCATCATCTTAGAGCAATGGCCGCATTCAGGTGCCCAGAAAAGCAATACTAGATATTCGTAATCAATTTCACTGAGAGTTACAGGTGTAGTTCCGTCTTCTTCAAAAACTGTGAGGTCCGAACCTATTTTCCCGATAAGTGCTGGTCTTATTTTATTTGCATTATCTACTATCTTAAGAAGATTCTCCTCTTCTACCCAAGGTGCTTTCCCATTATTGTAGTAATTATCTACTAGATGTACATACACAGCATCGTAGCCGATTATTTTACTGTTTCCGTATTTACTCAGAAAAGTACTGAGATAAAATCTGTAAGTATCTTCAGCTGGTTGCATTTTCTCTAGTAGCACATCTATGCTTTGTGATATACTATCTGGATGATTGGCAGTAAGTTTTTCTAAGTAAGTGTCTACCTTATTTGGAAGTACACCAATCTTTAGAGCCATAGGATTTGCCAAATCTATATTGTCGAAATAATGTGCTTTGTAATATTTAAATCGTTCTAATTGCGGGTTTTCAGCCTCCTTAAATTCTGGAACGTCTATTTCTTCCGATGCTTTCAGGATAAGGGCAGAAATGGTATTGGGATAGTTATCCACTATGTTTTTCTGTGCATTGATAACTTTATTATCAAGTTCGTCCAGCTCTTTGTCAAATTTGCTGAAATCCTTTTTGGCCTGTGTTAGGACGGCAATGGTATCTCGCAATACCTGAGCCCTAGGTCTTAGGTCTCCAAGCAGGTTCATATAATCCTGAAACAGTTGGTTGTCCTTACTGCCTTTATAGTTGATTACTCCTTTGTTTCTAAGATCGAAGGAGATATCGAAATTTTTCTCTTTTTCGTTCACATTAAACTGAATGAACTCATTATCTGGAATGGTCAGCAACATATAAAGACCATTGGCAAGAGTATCCTCACCCTGAAGCTTGAATTTCCCCTTTTCTTCCGCAAACAAAGTATCATGAACCAGTTGCTTGTCACCATAATAATAGCCTACAATCAGAGTATCATTTTCATAATTAGCTATAGCAATATTGATATTGTATTGTGCTAATGATGTCGTAGCCGAAAAGCTGAGTAAGAGAAAGAGTTGGACTATGTTTTTCATATTACAAATAACATTGAGAAGCCACCACTTTATCTACATAAAACAGGACTTTAATAAATCTTTAATTGTGAATCTACGGCATGGCGCCTCTTTGGTTAGCCAATAAGAATAATACAGCCATTCTAACAGCCACCCCATTCTCTACTTGTTGCAATATAATAGAGTGCTCACTATCTGCCACATCACTATCTAATTCTATGCCTCTGTTTATAGGTCCTGGATGCATGATTACCTTCTTTTTGGCCAAGCTATCCAGCAATCGTTTATTGATACCATAATACATGCTGTACTCTCTGAGAGAAGGAATGTACTTTATATCTTGGCGTTCTAGCTGTATCCTGAGTACATTGGCAATGTCACACCATTCTAAGCTTTCTCGCAAATCATATGATACTTCTACACCGAGTGACTTTATATGTTTGGGTATCAGTGTCGGTGGACCACAGACTCGGACTTTGACTCCTAGTTTTAATAAACAATAGATGTTACTCAGAGCAACTCTGGAGTGCATGATATCTCCGAAGATGCAGACCTTTTTTCCTTTTAAGGTACCTACTTCGAGCTTCATAGAAAAAGCATCCAGCAAGGCCTGTGTAGGATGCTCATGTGTACCATCACCTGCGTTTATGATTTGGGCATCTATGTGCTGTGATAGAAAGTGATGTGCTCCTGGAGCAGGATGTCTCATGACAATCATATCTACTTTCATAGATAAGATATTATTGACCGTGTCGAGTAATGATTCTCCTTTCTTGACAGAACTGTTAGAAGATGAAAAGTTAATAACATCAGCAGATAATCGTTTTTCTGCCAGCTCGAAGGACAACTTAGTCCTGGTGGAATTTTCGAAAAACAGGTTAGCTATTGTTACATCTCTTAGCGAAGGAACTTTCTTGATAGGTCGATTGATAACATCCTTAAATTTTTGTGCCGTCGAAAAAATAAGCTCTATATCTTCTTTTGTCAGATATTTTATACCAAGAAGATGTTTTGTGCTTAAGGTCCCTTCACTCATCTATCAGTTCTTGTTGGCTGAAAAAATTAAAATTTTATCCTCTCCGTCTAGATGCTCCCATTGCACCCTTACATAGGATTCATCTAATGCATCGACCTGTAGTCCGGTATAATCAGATTTGATAGGAAGATGCCTATTGAATCTTCTGTCTACCATGGTTAGTAGCTCCATTCTCTGTACACGACCAAAATCTTGTAAGGCCGAAATAGCTGCATGTATCGTCCTCCCGGTATAGAGGACATCATCTATAAGAAGGATCTTCTTAGATTCTATGTCAAAGTTGATAGAAGTAGCATTGGCAGTCAATGGCGTCTGTCTCATACGAAAGTCATCCCGATAAAAGGTGATGTCTAGTTTCCCTAGATTTATCTTTCTTTTGCTATCCTCTTGCTGAATGAGTTTGATAAGCCGCTCAGCAAGAATGACACCTTTTTCTTGGATACCGATAATATTGATAGGCTCTTTATCATCGTAGTTCTCTATTATTTCGCTTGCAAGACGAAGCAAGGTAATTTTGAACCTATCTGGACTTAGTATCTGTTTGCCTTTTTGCATTGGCTGACAAAGATATTAGAAACTAGCTAATCATAGCAAGCTATGCCCTATTCTCCTTCCAATTCCTCCAGAAATACAGACCGGTAGCTATCAGAAAGATAAGGTTACAAATAAGAGAAATAAGCTTGCCTCTTTTATTACTATCTGGCTCGAACTCGAATATTATTTCCGCTTGTCCAGCCGGTACTTCCATTGCTCTCAGTACATAATTTGTTCTGATATGATCTACGCTTTTCCCATTGATAGAGGCTTTCCAGCCTTTGTCGGGACCATACCAGATCTCAGAAAACACAGCCAACTGCGGGGAACTCGAATTACTTTCATAGACCAATCTATTAGGTGCATAAGAAGTCAATCGGATGACACCATTCTTACTAAAAGTAGTAGACGAAAGTTTATCGCGGAATTCTTCATGCACTATCGCCTCTCCTAGCGGATCAAAATTATTAAGTGCATCTATCTCCGTATCGGCATCAGGCACAAATCTGACGGAATTTACAAACCAAGCATTGCCCAAAGCAGCTGAATTCAATCTTGCTTCTTCCTGATTGGGTTGTCCTGTTATAATGTACTTTGTATTGAGCATATTGATCACATTCATATTGCTTTTACTGATGTGATATTCTATAAGGTCTTGATATCTCTGCAGTTTTGCAGCATGGTATCCTCCGATAGTTTTATGGAAGTAAGAAGCAAATGCTGACCCAAAAGTATTTATGGTGTTGTCAAAAACTCTATAACTCAAATCAGTGTCTTTCAGAATCTGAGTATCTACTGATCGTGGTGTATAGTTTTGCTTAAACAATCTTTCTGACTTGTAACTATCAGAACTGATGTATCTATTATTTACACTGAAAAGATCACCGATTGCTAACAGTGCTATTACTGCCAGCACTGGAACCATCTTAATCTTGTTCTTTGCATATAGCCACATCATTCCCATTGTGATAGCCATAAGAACAGCTGAGGTTAATGCACTAGACCTTAAGTATTTCGCTCTGTCCGAAATTATACTGTTCGGGTCTATTTTTGCCTGTGCTAAATTTGCATCTCCTGGACTGCTCATATCAAATATACC
>CAYNJK010000046.1:1050-13078 GCA_964397575.1 uncultured Saprospiraceae bacterium | reverse complement strand
TGCCGCGAAAGGTCAGCTTTTCATCCATCTCAAACCGCTGTTCTGGTTTTTCTTTGAGTCTGACTTCCATAACTGATTCTAATCCAGCACCACCACAGAAGAAACAATTTGCATTCGGATATTTGGAAAGTACTACCAGACCTTCTTCCATGACGGGTATGTGATACCCTTTGATGGTAAGATCCAGATTGTTTAATGCCATTATCTCCGGATCTTCGTTTAGCAAGCTGGCGTATGCACCATAGTCTTCTAGGTAGACATCTTTGAAACTCGCTTTTTCAAAAAGTAACCAACTGTTAGACGCTTGGCCAATTAGTGACTGCGAGATACAAAAACAAATGAATACAATTAGACTGACTCTCATCCTCATCTTCTTACTTGGCTTTTGCTAATCCTTTAGTGAATAGATTTGTGAGAAAGGAGGCTACTTCATCGTTGCTGTAGGAGCTGCTTACTGACATATTATTAAGGAATAGTTCTGCTGGTGTTCCTAAAAGAACATAAGTAAGCAAACTGAAGGTTTTGTCTGATACAAAATCATCTACTTCCTCAAATTGATTCAAATCTTCCTTTAGATCTCTCACGACTTGTCTTATTGTCTCACTTTTATAAGATGCGCTTCTGATATAAGCTTGATTTTTATCATGAAAACCTTTTAGCTCAGGACTGGAAACATGATCGAAGTAAGCCTTAAAAGAGGCATTGAGCATACTGGCTAAGTCTGATTCTTTAGACCTAGCTTCTTTAGTTACTATTCTTAATTGGTTATTTATTCCTTCCACCACAGCAGCAAATATATCTTTTACGTCACTGAAGTAATTATAGAAGGTGCCTCTGCCGACAGTGCTCGCTGATACTATATCTGCAACAGTGGTGTTTTCATAACCTTTCTCAGAAAATAGTTTAGTAGCCTCTGATATAAGTAGAGTTCTTACTTTCTCTTTGTTCTGTTCTCTTTTACCAATTACTTGTTCTAAAGCCATCACCCAAATATAAGTGAAAAATAAAAGTGACACAGTGTCACTTTTGTAGTATATTTGTTAAACAAACAAAAAATTTCGCAATGGCAAAATATATGAGCTTGGATAATCTCCGATTTCTTCTTCATGAAATGTTAGATGTGAAGAAGTTGTGCCAACTTGAAAGATTTAAGGATTATGATAAAGCTAGTTTCGATCTAATGATCGATTCTATGAAGACCTTCTCTGATAAGGTATTATATCCAGTTTTTAAGGAGGCTGATGAGGATCCTGCAAGATTTGAAGATGGAAAAATTCATGTGCATCCAGTCGTTGGTGAACTGATGAAATATGCAGGTGAAAATGGAGGAATAGGGGCGACCTTTGATTATGATATCGGTGGTATGCAGCTGCCGCATACAATTTCAGTTGCTTTATCACATATTATGCAATGTGCCAATAATGCCTTGCCAGGATATATAGGCTTGACGACTGGAGCAGCCAATCTTATCGTAACCTATGGAACCCAAGATCTGATAGATAGGTTTGTACCCAAAATGATAGAAGGCAAGTATGCAGGTACTATGTGTCTTACAGAACCACAAGCTGGCAGTTCGTTATCTGACATTACCACCTCTGCCACTCCTCAGGAGGATGGTTCTTACAAAATTAAAGGACAGAAGATCTTCATCTCTGGTGGCGATCACGAATACTGCGAGAACTTTGTACACCTTGTCTTAGCTAGAATAGATGGTGCTCCAGCAGGAACTAAAGGCATCTCGTTGTTTGTCGTACCCAAGAAGAGAATGGAAGAGAATGGACAACTAGTATCCAATGATGTCATCACTGCTGGTGATTTCCAAAAGATGGGTCAGAGAGGTTATTGTACCACACATCTGGTATTTGGAGAAAAAGATGATTCCCAAGGTTGGCTTGTAGGAGCTGAGAACAAAGGCTTAAAGAATATGTTCCAGATGATGAATGGCGCAAGAATAGATGTAGGCCTAATGGCCACTTCAGTTGCAACTGCAGCTTATTATGCTTCTTTACAATACGCAAAAGAAAGACCGCAAGGTCGTCGTATTCTAGCAGAAGGTGTTAAGAACGTAAATGCTGAACAAACGACTATTATCAATCATCCAGATGTAAGACGGATGCTGCTTTTACAAAGAGCTGTAACCGAAGGATCATTAGCTTTGTTATTGCAGTCATCTATTTACCATGATCTTTCTATGGAAGGTCCAGAAGAGGATAGAGAAAGATATCATGATTTGCTAGAGATACTGACACCTATAGCAAAGACTTATCCCTCAGAAATGGGAAGAACTGCGATCAATGCTGGCTTACAGATTTTAGGTGGATATGGCTTTTGTACGGACTTTCCTTTAGAACAATATTACCGAGATGTCCGAATTATGTCACTATATGAAGGCACAACTGGCATACAATCTTTAGATTTGTTGGGCAGGAAGGTAGTAATGAAAAATGGTCAAGCCATGAAATTCCTTACTTCAGAGATAATAAGTAGTATTAAGGAAGCCGCAGTTTACGAACCTCTCGCCCCTTATGCCCAACAATTAAAGGAAGCGTCGAAAGATTTAGAAAACACTGTGATGCATCTTTTGCAGTTTGCAATGGCAGGTAAGCATGAAAGATATATTTCGGACGCAACTATTTTTATGGAATATATGAGTAATATAGCTATTGCATGGCAGTGGCTTAAAATGGCGACAGTAGCTCATATAAACTTGCAATCGGGAAATACCACTTTTAGTACTGAATTCTATCAGAATAAAATTCATACCATGAAATATTTTTACAAGTATGAATTGACCAAAAATTTAGGTCTGGCAGGAATTCTAAAGCATGAAGATTCATTGACAATTTTAGAAGAAAATCCAATAGTCCTAGCTTAGCTTCATATTAGAGAAATAACTAAATATTTATGATTGAACAGATTACAGAAAAATTCAGCGAAGCAGCTTCTAATGCGGCTCCTATAGGCGCAACTATTAAGTTTTTACTAGATGGCGATGCTGTATTTATAGATGGCAATGGTGATGCCAATCAAGTCAGTAATGACGATAAGGATGCGGATTGTACAATTACTATGTCTGTCGAAGACTTGGATAAATTGCGCAAAGGAGAATTAAATCCTATGATGGCGGTTATGAGTGGGAAAATAAAAATCAAAGGTGATATGGGGCTCGCAATGAAACTCCAAACACTATTAGGCTGATAGGAAACCTTTACTCCTTAAGGCTATAGCTAGAAGTAATTTTAGCGGATTTTTCTAAAATTTTGGATACAGAGCAGTACTTCTCTAACGAGATGTCTATTGCTTTTTGTAGCTTTTCCTCTTTGATTTGCCCCCACATATGGAAATGAAGGTGGATAGTTTTGAACTCTGTGGCATCTGCTACTTTGATACGTTCGCCAGTAACTTCTACTTTGATATCACGTATCTCTTGTTTCATCTTTTTCAGGATAAGTACGATATCAATGCAACTGCAACCAGCAGCTGCCATAAGTAAAGTTTCCATAGGCCGGACACCATTCCCTTTGCCTCCGATAGCTGCAGAACCATCAAGTAAAATTGAGTTATTGGTCTCATTGGTGGCAATGAAGTTAACGTGATCGTCTATTCTGCTTAAGGTTACTTTAGTGATGTTGTCGCTCATTATTTTCTGAATTTGTACGGCCATTCTCGAGGATAATTCTCGTAGATACCATTGAGATATATTTCTCCTTCTGCTTTTTCAAGGATTGCTTTGAACTCTTTGATGTTGCTGATATCTTTTCCATTGATACTGGTAATGATATAGCCCGGGTCCATATTGATAGATTCTATCTTACTGTCTTTATAAATACTGACTACCATGACACCTTCAGTTGCATTTTGCTCTTTTTCTTTAGAGTCCAGATCTCTTAGCTCAAAGCCTAGGTCCGTGAAGAGCTTATCCTTCCGTACTGCAATGTAATCTGTGGTGTTCTTTTGGTTGCGCAAGATTGCGGTAGTGGATTTTTTCTCACCGTTTCTGATGTAATCTATCTTGATTTTATCTCCAGGACGATATTGACTTATGATTTCAAGAAACAATGGTCTAGATACTGTTGCCTTACCATCCAAAGCGACGATTACATCCTCATATTGCAACCCAGCATCTCCAGCTGCACCAGATCTTTCCACCATATCTATAAATACACCTTCTATCTTGCCTAAGTCTAAAGATTCTGCCCTGGATTCATCTACACTTAATATGGAAATGCCTAGCCATGCTCTTTGTACTGCGCCATACTCTCTGATATCTTTTATAACCTTTCTGACCATGTTGCTAGGGATGGCAAAAGAGAACCCTTCGTACTTGCCACTATAGGTGAGTATAGCAGTATTGATACCGATAAGCTCGCCTGCAATATTTATAAGTGCACCACCGCTGTTCCCCGGATTGATAGCAGCATCTGACTGGATAAAGGATTCTATGCCTTGCTTTCTAAAAATATTGATATTGCGAGCTTTGGCACTGACTATTCCAGCAGTTACACTTGAACTCAGTTTGAAAGGATTACCTATAGCCAATACCCATTCTCCTATCTCTAAATTGTCAGAATCACCAAACTCTAAAAATGGCAGTCCCCATACATCCAATTTTAATAAGGCGATATCTGTAGACCGGTCATAACCTATCATCTCTGCTTTGAATTCTCTCTTGTCTTCTAGAGTAACCTTGATGTTATCCGAGTGCTCTACAACATGGTAATTTGTTACAACATAGCCATCGGGAGATATGATTACCCCAGAACCATTTGATTTTATGTATTTATCCTTTTCAAAACGAGAATCTTTAATCTGTACAGATTCCAGTGCCACCACACTATTCTTTGCTTTGGCTGCTGGTTCTATAAAGCTGAGTTCATTAAGAGACGACTCGCGACTAAGAACAGATGGTGATCTATTATCCTCTATTTGCGTAACCAGTTGCGCATAGTTCTCCTCATTCACAGCTGCTATACCACTGACATAGCTATGGTACAGAAAAACTGTTACCAATGAACAAATACAAGCAATTAATATCGTATTAAGACTTTTTGCCATATGACAAACTTAATAAGTTTACAGATACAACCCAAATGACTAGCTTTATGTTATAGTTAGTATAACAAATAACACAGTAGATTGAAAATAGATTTCATAAAATACCATGGTGCAGGCAATGACTTTGTAATCATAGATTGCATGCAAGCAGCCTACAGAGGGCTGAGTATTCGTCAACCTCAGATAGAAAAAATCTGTGATAGACACTTCGGTATCGGGGCGGATGGTCTTATGTTCCTCAAGGAAGACAACGACTCCGATTTCCTCATGGACTATTATAACAGTGATGGACACCGTTCTTCTATGTGCGGAAATGGTGCCAGATGCATAGTGGACCTTGCCCAGCAACGTGGGTACGCCGGAGAGAAAGTGGTTTTCATGGCCCCAGATGGTTTGCACGAAGCCTGCAGAGAGGGAGATTTGATCAATCTGAAAATGGGTGATGTCAAAAGTGTAGAGCTGACAGAGAAGAATCATTATTTCTTGGATACAGGTTCTCCTCACTATGTGATCTTTGAGGAAGACATAGAACACTTAGATCTTATCAAAGTAGCCCATAAGATTAGATATAATAACAGATTTTCAGAAAATGGTACCAATGTTAATCTGGTAGAACAAGATGGCTCTAAACTAAGACTAAGAACTTACGAAAGGGGAGTAGAAAATGAGACGTTGGCTTGTGGCACTGGGGTAGTAGCAAGTGTACTGGCACATGCTGAAAAAAGTGAAATCCTGTCCATGGCTACGCAGGAAGTAAGTGCTAGAGGAGGAGAATTAAGTGTTAGTTATGAACGCAGTTCTGAAGGATATCACAATATCTGGCTTAAAGGACCAGCTCAGAAGGTTTTTACTGGTTCTATTGATTTGGATTTGCTCATCTAATTCCCTAATTCCAACTCAAGATTCATCTTTGCATTATTGAGTTCTGATAAGGCATGGTAATCTGTAAGCCTTTTGGCCAAAGCTATACCATCTGTATAAGTCTGTAAGGCAAGAATTTTCTCTTCTAAATATTCGTAGAGCTTCGCAAGATGATAGTATAGACCTATATAATCGGCATCATTCTCTTTAAGCTGAAGATAGTACTTCAGAGCCATATCCATTTGCTGGTTGGTTTCATATTCCTTTGCTATTGCAAAGAGTAAAAAGCTATCATTTGGACTGCTTTTAAGGAAATTTAGGAGTTTCTCTAGTCTTTCTTCTGCCATTATTATCGTGTGGAAGTATACGAATGTAAATTAAATTATATTTGTTGGCATTTCACCATTATCAGAACATACAAACATTTGTTATAGTGATAAAAGAAGGTGAAATCACTCATATTTGATGAAGAAGATTGATCTAGAAATTGTTGCTCTTTCTCACAGTGTCACACAATCGCATAATTATGCTGTTGTTCTGGGAGAACTGAATGGAAATAGGCGTCTACCTATCGTAATTGGAGGCTTTGAAGCGCAGGCTATAGCAGTAGCCATGGAAAGAATGATTCCCAATAGGCCTCTGACCCACGACTTATTCAAGAATACCTTAGATACCTTTGGCGTAGATCTCAAAGAAGTTGTTATTAATAACTTGCTAGATGGGATTTTCTATGCCCAATTAGTCTGCTCTAGGGATGGTAAGGAGTTCGTTATAGATTCCAGAACGTCAGATGCCATTGCTATGGCAGTAAGATTTAAGAGTCCTATCTACACTTTCGATTTCATCATGGAGCAAGCAGGCGTAGTCTTAGAAGATGGTGGTGAGGAAATCAAAGGCAACATTATAACCGAAGACAGTAGTAATCCAGATTCTTTTGATCAGTACTCACTAAAAGCACTGCAGCAAATGCTAGAAAATGTGCTGGAAACTGAGGATTACGAAAGAGCTGCTAAGATCAGAGACGAAATCAATAAGCGCGAATCAGAGTCAGAATAGATCAGAGCTGCCTTAGTGTACTTACCAAACTATCCATCATCTCTGAGGTAAAATCCATATGTGTTACAAATCTAACTTGCTTAGGCCCAAAGGCTGAGGCTATAATATTATGATCCTTCAGTAGCGCCACAAACTCTTCTGCTGTTTTATCTTTTAGAGTAAATATCAAAATATTGGTCTTGATGGGGTGGACTGCTGATACATATTCTTGTTCCATTAGAATCCGTCCTATTTCCTTTGCTCTGTCGTTATCTTCCTTTAGTCGCTCTACATTATGCTCCAATGCATATATACAACCCGCAGCTAATATGCCTGCTTGTCTCATTCCACCACCCATCACCTTTCTAAATCTTCTAGCTTCGTCTATAAATGCTTTATTGCCCAGCAAAACAGAACCTACAGGTGCACCTAAGCCCTTAGACAAGCAGATGCTTACACTGTCAAATAATCGGCCTATACTTTGAGTAGAATCATTGGTCTCTGCCAGTACATTAAACAGCCGTGCGCCATCGAGATGAAAGACCAGGCCCAGCTCCTTACAAGTCTGAGATAATTGTGCAAGTTCTTCATAGGTATAGTAATTACCACCTCCTTTATTTGTACTGTTTTCTACAACAACGAGCTTTGATATAGGGAGCCAATCATATTTGGGTTTCTTAGCAGCTATGATATCCTTAGGTGTAATCTTTCCATATTTACCATGAATAAGATTCACTCCTATGGATGAGTTGTAAGCATACCCTGCCGTCTCATATTGGAATACATGCGACGTATAATCGCAGATCATCTCGTCCAGTGCTTTAGTATGGACTTTGATCGCAATCTGATTGGTCATAGTACCTGATGGGCAGAAAAGACCAGCTTCCTTATCGAACATTTCAGCTAGTTTGGACTGCAATTTATTGACGGTAGGATCGTTTCCGAAAACATCATCTCCCACAGCCGCCTCAGCCATCGCCTGTCTCATTCCTTTAGATGGTACAGTCACTGTATCACTGATTAGATTTATGTGCATGAATCTTCTATATTTGTTCCAAATCTAATAGTTCTGGATGCCTTTTCAGAAAGAATTAAATAATTCACCTTTCTTCTCTGTGGACAACATCATTTTCGGTTTTGATGGTGATGTACTCAAGGTGCTCTTGATTAAGCGGAAGGAAGAGCCTTTTGCGGGATATTGGGCCCTACCAGGTGATAGAATCAGTGACAATGAAAATCTGGATGCTGCGGCCATAAGAGTGCTCCATGAGCTTACTGGAATTACCGACGTTTATTTAGACCAGGTATATACCTTTGGCAAAGTGGACAGGCATCCTAGCGGGAGAGTCATCACAACAGCCTATTACTCCTTAGTCAATATAAGCAATGTCAATCTAGAACCTAAATCCTTTGCTGAGAAGGCTGAATGGAGAAAAGTACGAGATATCGATTCTTTGGCATTTGATCACTTAGAAATAATGGAGACTTGTCTGTCACGACTCCAACAAGATCTTAAACTTAGACCTATAGGCTTCGAATTGCTCCCCAGCAAGTTTACCCTTACCGAATTGCAAAGGTTATATGAAGTTATTCTGGAGCAAGAACTAGATAAGCGTAACTTCAGAAAGAAGATCTTAAGCATGAACATCCTTAACACTTTGCATGAGTTGCAAAAAGGCGTTTCTCACAGACCTGCTAAGTTGTATTCTTTTGATGAGGTCAAATACGAAGAAGTAAAGCGCGAGGGCTTTATTTTCGAGTTATAAGGCCTCTAGAATTTCTCCTTCTGCGTTTTGGAAAAAGTATTGCAGGTTGGGATGAGTATCTCTCAGCCCAGTCAGCATTGTCTCCAAAGTATTCCAAGAGTCATCTCCGTTCAGCCATAGAATCATAGACTGACCTGAGTCAGTTACTTGATTAATGCCAGTTACAGAAGCTAAATCTCCGATAGTAAAATGACCATAATAGCCCTCATCTAGCTGGGCAGCTGTCGCCTGATCTTGAGTGATACCTTCTAATCTGTTGAAATCTTGCTCTACATCTCTACTTTCGTCTGCGGTCAGATTCGTAAAACCCCAGGCTATATTTTCAGGTATTCTTAATATGCTTGTATGCTCTATAGTCAGTCTATCAGTAGTCCTGAATTTCATTCCAAAAGACGCATCGGTCATTTCGACAGCCACTTCGTTTTCTATATCTTCTACCTTAACTCTAAACTGAAATCCCTCTTCTAAATCACTGATGTCCAGTTCTTGATTGATGAAACTAAGATCGTGGTCGCAATCAGGAAGTGCAGTGGTGCTTAGTTCTAAGATAGAACCTTCTGTATCTGAGCTCCAAGTAGGAATAACACTGTCTATGCATTCTACAGCTTCACTATTCTGTATGAATACTTGGAAAGTATTAGGTCCCTCGAGCTTTTGTGATAAGCTTACTATGTAGTCCATCCCTGATACTTCCATGGCCTGAGGATCTACAATAACTGTATTGTCATCAAGGTCCCTGCATGAGCTGAACAAAATCAAGCTTACAACAAGTGAGAATATAACTTTATGACTCATATTAATTTTCATTGAAAGACAAATGTAGAATTATTGTTATTCATAAAACGCATTAATATAGAATTCTGTGACGTAATAAAGCTCTAAACTACTAAATAGGCTATCTTTGCAGGCTTATGAAGAAAATTCGGAATTTTAGTGTTATAGCCCATATAGACCACGGGAAGAGTACACTTTCTGATAGGTTATTAGAGTATACCTCTACAATTTCAGAACGTAAGATGCAAGATCAGGCCTTAGATGATATGGATCTGGAGCGAGAAAGGGGTATTACTATCAAGAGTCATGCTATTCAGTTAAACTACCTGCATACCGATGGTCACGAGTACATACTTAACCTGATAGATACGCCAGGTCATGTCGATTTCTCTTACGAAGTATCCCGATCTATTGCCGCCTGTGAGGGCGCATTGCTGCTTGTAGATGCATCACAAGGCATCCAAGCCCAGACTATATCAAATCTTTATTTAGCACTCGAGCATGATTTAGAGATAATCCCAGTACTTAACAAAGTCGACATGGAAAGTGCTATGATAGATGAAGTTTCTGATCAGATTATAGACCTTTTGGGTTGTGAATTGGATGAAATTATCCATGCTAGTGGTAAGACTGGTAAAGGTGTGCAAGATGTTCTGACTGCAATCGTAGATCGAATTCCACATCCAGAAGGAGATACAAATCTGCCATTACAAGCGCTGATTTTTGATTCCCTGTTCAATTCGTATAGAGGTGTCATTGCTTATTTCAAAGTAGTCAATGGTGTCATGCGAAAAGGAGATAAGGTTCGCTTTTTCAATACAGGTCAAGAATACAATGCCGATGAAGTAGGAATCCTGAAGCAAGAGATGGTACCGAAGAAAGAGTTACGAGCTGGTGATGTTGGATATATCATTACGGGAATCAAAGAAAGCAAAGAGATCAAAGTAGGGGATACCATTACGAATGCAGAGAACCCAAGTTCAGAAGGCATACATGGATTTGAGGAAGTTAAGCCTATGGTTTTTGCAGGCCTTTATCCTATAGAGAATGATGACTTTGAAGATCTTAGAGATAGTCTTGAGAAGTTACAGCTCAATGATGCCGCACTGACTTATGAGCCAGAGTCTTCTGCAGCCTTAGGTTTTGGGTTTAGAGTGGGATTCCTAGGAATGCTGCACTTGGAGATTGTACAGGAGAGATTGAGCCGAGAATTTGATCAAGAAGTTATAACGACTATCCCTAACGTATCATATTTTGCCTACACAAAGAAAAATGAAGAGCTTACGGTCAATACACCAAATGATCTTCCAGACCTCACCTTTATAGACAGAATAGAGGAGCCTTATATCAGAGCACAGATCATTTCGAAGCCAGAATTTATAGGTGGCATAATGACGCTTTGTATGGATAAGCGAGGCACGCTGACAAAGCAACATTATTTGACCCAAGAAAGAATAGAGCTAACCTTTGAGCTTCCGCTGGCTGAAATAGTGTTTGACTTTTATGATAAACTTAAGTCTATTTCTAGAGGTTATGCTTCCTTTGACTATACCAGAATAGATTACCGACAATCAGATCTTGTAAAACTAGATATTAAGCTGAACGGTGATAATGTAGATGCTATGTCAGCCTTAGTACACAGATCAAAATCCGATCCTTTCGGCAGACGTATCTGCAAGAAACTCAAAGAATTACTACCAAAACAACAGTTTGTCATCGCCATCCAAGCAGCTATAGGACAGAAGATTATTGCGAGAGAAACTATCTCGGCAATGCGTAAGGATGTTACTGCTAAATGTTATGGAGGTGATATTACTAGGAAGAGAAAGCTACTAGAGAAGCAGAAAAAGGGTAAAAAGAAGATGCGTCAGATAGGCTCAGTTTCTGTACCTCAGAAAGCTTTCTTGGAAGTACTTAAAATAAATGACTAGAACTCTCGTTCTAAGTTCATGAAGACAATTACAAGTTTATTAGTTCTATTCTTTGCTTTTTCAGCCTGCTCTGATAATTGTATTACTTGTACAATTGAAGATAGGTCAGGATTGCAGAGTGAAGAAATTTGTGATGAAGAGGATGTGACTTACACTGATTTTGATGGAAATGTAATTCCTTTTGATTCTATACAGCCCCTCTGGGAAGCAATAGGGTATACTTGTGAGTAGAGTTTTTACTCGACCAATATAAAAGTGTAACTCACCCGTTCAAACATCTGATACCCTGTCTTGGGGTCTATATTTTCTAGATTGATATCTATATCTACGGTCTCTGACTTTTCTTTTTCTGTACTATCAAAAATCGCAGATATAAAGCCAGTCTCTCCCGGCTTTATCGCTTTTCTTGGCCAATCTAAAGTTGTGCATTCGCAGCCAGAAACGATTTCTATTTTTAGATCTTCAGTACCGGTATTGGTAAAATGAAATTCCATTTCATATTTGTCACCTTTCTTGATTTCTCCTATATCCTTGTGGGCATCACTGAAGGTCATCGAAGGACCATCTACTGTTGTCGCAACTTCCTGAGCAAATCCCAAAAATGGT
>CAYNJK010000046.1:0-1040 GCA_964397575.1 uncultured Saprospiraceae bacterium | reverse complement strand
ATTAATCCTAGAGCTATATAATTCTAACGAAAAGTTAAAAATTCCCCTCCCTTGTTAATTAATTATTTAGCTCATCCAGCATGCTCCCTAAAGGATCGCTAAAGCTGAGACTTCTTGCGAGTATCTGCTTACTGATCGCTTCAGTTTCTGATAAGCCATGTAGTACCAACTCTTTCATTAAGTGCTTATTAGAGCCTTTGATATCCTTGCCTTTGACCAGTGAATCGAGTCCAGGTACATTGTCCAGTAATTGCTCATAATCTTTCTGACTGGCTTCATTAAGTATATCTACCTCATTACCACCAGCAAACCAAGATTTTAAGGTCAGGTAATCGTCTTTACCTTTCTTTGCAGTTTTGTCTGGATGCTCAAAATTTTCTAAGAATAGATCTTTTATAGCCTTACTCATCAGCTGCATAGCTACATTATATGGACCTTCTTGCTCTCCTTCGTAGACCAACTCTACTTTTCCTGTGATAGAAGGTATGATACCCCACAAATCGCTAATTCTGACTGTACCTGTCTTTTCTTTATTTCTCAGCATTCTTCTTTCCACACTACTATACAAGTTTTCCAAGGCTGAGATACTTAATCTTGCAGAGACACCACTCTTTTCATCTATATACTCACTCTCTCTGGCTTCGAAGACGATCATTTCCAGCAATGTTCTCACCATGTCAGGAATAGCTATTTTTTCCTTTAGTCCATCAGCTATTTTCGCTTCCTGATCTGTGATCGATTTGGCAATTTCCAAACTCTCTGGGTAGTGGGTAAGTATTTGACTTTCTATTCTGTCCTTTAGTGGAGTGATTATACTTCCTCTGTTAGTATAGTCTTCAGGATTAGCAGTAAAAATAAACAAGGTGTCTAGTGGCAATCTCAGTTTGAATCCTCTGATCTGCAGATCACCTTCCTGTAGGATATTAAAAAGTGCTACCTGTATCCTTGCTTGTAGATCGGGCAGTTCGTTAAGAACAAAAATAGATCTGTGAGCTCTCGGTATTAGACCGTAATGAATGACTCTAGGGTCGGAATAGGGT
>CAYNJK010000045.1:0-13102 GCA_964397575.1 uncultured Saprospiraceae bacterium | reverse complement strand
TCCAGACACCGCTCAAAGTCTATAATTTCTGCTTTCTGTAAATCTATTTTTTCACCTTCGATAAGTAGGTCTATGCCTATCCAGTTGACACTATTGATGACTTTGGCGAAATATTCCGGATAGCCATTTTTCCACCATCCTACACGTGTTTTGTCTGGATAATAGACGCCAGCAAGGTAGCTGCCTTGCATGCTTTCACCAGTATAGCTTTCTTCAAAATTAGCTCTCTGACCCATGTAGCCATTGCCTATGCTAAAGATGCTTTCAGTAATCTTATTGTGTTCAGGATGGAACCGGCTTTCTACTATTTTCCAAGCGTCTTTGTCTAAATAATCCTTCATTTAAAAATAGATTCTCTTACCCTTCATTTAACATCTCAATATAGAAAAAACGAGGTATTTCAACTAAAAGAATGGCCATAGAATGGCCTTGTGTAGCAATTAAAATTACTTCAGAATTCTTATCTCTTGTTGCTGGAATGGAATAGAAATATTGTTCTCCCTGAAGAGCTTGTCTATTTCTAGGCGAATGTCACTTTTGATGTCTTCTATTACCATCAGATTGCGGGTGAAGAAGTACAATTTAAAGTCCAATGAGGAGCTCCCAAAATGGAGAAATCGAACAAAAGGTGCCGGGTAATCTATGACATAGGGGTTGTCTTTGACAGCGTTAAGCAGCAATTTTTTCACTAGAGTGGTGTCACTGCCATAAGCAACCCCTAGATCGATGTCAAAACGGACTTTGTCTGTGTCATGATTCCAGTTGATCACATTTTCATTGACCAGTTTGTGATTGGGAACGACTAAGCTTACGTTGCCTCTTGTTTCCAGCGTGGAAGCTCTAAGTCCTATGATTTTGACACGTCCTACAACACCATCTATCTCCAGGATGTCTCCGACCGAGACACTTCTTTCGAAAAGCAAGACCAGACCTGAGACAAAGTCATTGAAAGTTTGCTGTAGTCCTAGACCTACACCAACCAATAAAGCAGCAGCACCACCTAGCAAGATGCTCATGTTGATTCCAAAGACATCCAATGCTGCTAGGATAGCGATGACATAGACAACATATTTTATCAGCTGATTTATCGCATACTGAGAACCGACAACTATATTATTTCTTTTGTATATGTTGAACAGAAATACCTGAGTAACAACCCACACGAAGAGTTGTGCTATCAGAAGAATCAAAAAGGCCTGGAGAATGGTAGAAAAACCAAAGCTGACGGTTTCTCCTTCTATGATTTTGCTATAGAGATTAAAGTTGAGATTGAAGTTGTTGAGAGCAAATATCCCAACCATGATAAAGAAGATATTTCTTAGAATTCTGAAAGCAGAAGCTTCAGATTCATTCTTATTGTAAGCTTTCGACACAACAGTAGAATCGTCTTTGTTCTTGCGGGCATAGAAACCATGTATAAATATTTTGGTCCCTAGCCAGTAGAGCAGACGGGAAAACTGCAAAAAGAGCAGTAGTCTAATAATGCTTAGCACCGAAAGCTTATATCCAGTGGGCATCTGATACATAAAATCGAGCTGTAGAATAACGACTGAGGTAAAGACAAAACACAGAATTGCCAAGCCTCTTAACAGCTTGAAGAGGCTTTTTTTATCCTCTTGGGTGAGTTCTGTAGATTGAAAAAACTGGGGAGAGAACTTCTTCAGCGCTAGGCGATAGATATAGAAGAGACCAATAATGGTTGCAGAAACAAAGAGTATTTGCAAAAGATTTATCTCTTGATTACCGATACTAAATAGCTGGTATTGTAATACTTCTTTCATCTGCGTAAGCTCTTATAAAGATAACATTCTCTGCGAAGCCTGAGCCACAATAGGTCGCAAGTCCTTATTTCTGAAGGTACAAAAGCTGCTTCTCGGCAAAGTATTCTTCTTCAAAATAGTCAGAAATAGCACGTTGTTCTACAGAAAATCTCTTAGGCGTTGCCTTAAGTTCTGCTGTAAGATCACCACCTTTTAGCGCCAAAAGCCCATTTGGAATAGCATTAAATCCTCCTTGGCTGATAAGATGAAAGGTCTGTGGAATAAGTTTGTCTAGTCTGGTCACTGCCCGAGCCAATACGAAATCGAACTTTGCTTTGAGTTCTTCGGATCGTTGTGCATTGGCAGCAGCATTTTCTAGTCCAAGTGCTTCTATTACTTCCTTGACAACAGTGATTTTTTTGGACCGGCCATCTATCATGTAAAAGTTGCTTTCTGGAAATAGTATCGCCAAAGGTATGCCAGGGAAGCCGCCACCGGTGCCGACATCTACCACCTGGGTGCCATCGGCAAAAGATAGGAATTTGGCTATGCTCAAGCTATGTAGTACATGATGCAAATAGAGCATGTCGATGTCCTTTCTGGATATGACATTTATCTTCTGATTGAGCTCTTCGTACAGTGTACCAAGTTGCTGAAAGCGCTGCTCTTGTTGGGCACTGAGCTGAGGAAAATACTTACTGATAAGGCTACTGTCTACTACCATTTATTCTTTTGAGGAAATAGGACTGCAAAGCTAAAAATCATATAATAGAACACCTGCAGAAGGTCAAAAATCATAAAATCTACCAGTAAAAAGCTTGCTTTTAGCCGCTCTTTGAGGCGAAAAACGACAGGTAAAATAGCGAGCAATCTGAGCAGATACAGGCCTAAGGACAGCAGGAAGTGACCCTTGATAAGGCCATAAAAAAGCAACACATAAAACCCTACGTGAGAAAAGCTGTAGCCAGACAAAAGGGCAATGTGCATCCCTTTATAACTGATAGCTGTACTATAATGTCTGGTCTTCTGTTTCCAATAGGCTGAAAAGCTCTGAGGGGCAGCTGTATAGACATAGCTTTCTGGGTCCAGATTGATCGTTGTGTTGTCTTTGGTGGCTATCTGCATAATTGTAAGATCGTCATCTCCGGAACTCAAGTCACTGTATCGGCTCAGAGTCGTGGGAGTCAGTAAGGACTTGTCATACATCATGTTGCGCCCGACCCCCATGTAGGGCAGTCCTCGGGACGCAAAAGAAAGATACTGAAGGGCAGTCAGCCAAGTCTCAAAATGCGCCCATTTACTCAGCCAGGAACTGCCGGACTCAGTAGGACTGTAGCCTAGGATTATCCTGATTTTATCAGAAAATCGACTTGTAGACATGCTTGTCATCCATGAATTGGATACTGGTCGGCAATCGGCATCGGTAAGAAGGACCCAATTGTGCTCTGAAAAGGCCAAAGCTTCGGTTAAAGCCTGTTTTTTACCTCCTTTATTTTGCTTAACTTTATAGTACTTTAGAATTCCTTTTTCGTTATCTATCTTTTTTACGAAATCTGAAGTGTTGTCTGAGGAGAAATCATCAGCTATAACTAGCTCATAGTCAGAGTGATTTTGAGCTAAATAGCCTTTTATATGACGTTTTAGGTTCTCTAATTCATTTTTTACGCAAATTATAAGGCTTACTGAAACAGCCTGTCTTTCTGAGGATTTAAGATCCAATTTTGTTTTTAAGCTGAGATTCTTGAAGAAATAGTACCAATAAAATAGTTGGATGGCTAAAAGTGCGAGGTGGATAATTGTCATGTACTTTACGAATAGGCAGTTTGCACCAAAAAACACTAAGATATATCCTTTTGAAGACCGACGTAATAGCCGATTTTTTTGTCTTAAATATAGAGTCCTATTGTGTAGCGCTTGCTATTCATGGGATTAAGAAGAGAAAAAACAATAATTGAAGAGCAATTTTTATTTAAAACCTTAAAAATTAAGGATATATAAATTATATAATTTTGTTATATATCTTTATTAGCTAAAGAAATTACTAATGAGAAATTTAGTTTTGTTGTTATTGGTTTTTACCACTTTTGGAAGTCTCTCAGCTCAGATGGAGAGAAACGGCCAGACCCTCTATGGAAATGAGTGGATAGACTATAGCAAAGATTACCTCAAGATTCAAGTAGATGAGGATGGAATGTATATCGTTTCCTTCAATAATCTTGTTGCTAATGGATTCAATCCTCAGCAGATAAATGGGAGTGCCCTAAAGATGTTTTCCAATGGGGAAGAAGTTCCACTCTTGGTAAGCAGCAACATTAACTGGGGGGCCAATGATTTTCTCATCTTTCATGGCGAAAGAAACGATGGTGAGATAGATGCTTTCCATTTTGAAGATGCAGAAGGCGAACAGCTTAATCCTGAAATGAGTATGTATGACGAAAGCAGAAGCTACTTTCTGACTTTGGTGCCTGGGGGAAACAATCTTAGATACCAGCCACATTCTAATGATGTGGACAATGTCAGCATAATCAAAGAAGAGCTCTATCAGGATAGACTGATGCAGGTCTTTAGTGACGACGTGTGGGATCCTTCTGCGCCGACAGACAGAGATTTGCAGTTCTCTAGCTTTATAAATATGGACGGATTTGCTTCTAGAATGTTAAGTGACCATCAGCACCAGTTTGTACTCACGGAATATAACAACAGCGGTCCTGATCCCGAACTTCTAATCAGAATAGGATCTAATAATGCGACACATTTTGTGCAACTGGACTTCAATAACAATCCGATACTTAATGATAATTATCAAGGAAGTCAGGTAAGACAACATGATCTGACCTTTTCTAAGGCTAACCTGAGAAATGGTGTCAATAATATAAGACTAAGAGGGCTAAGTACTGCCGACAATGTAAACATCGCTTTCATGCAGCTTAAGTATCCTAGAAATTACAATGCCTTCGGTGAGGGTACTTATACTTTCTATACCAACTCTGATAATCAAGATGAGTATGTGGAAATTCCAAACTACTCAGGGACTACAAGAAACTTTCTTTTTGATGTAGATAATAACAATGTTGTCATTCCTAAAATGGAAGGCACCTTGGCGAAAGTTATTATTCCTGGAGGCCCCGTTCCAAATGCAGAAGTAATCTTGACCAATGCAAGTCAGCTGCTAAGTCCACGGAGCATGGAGAAAACAAGCTTTCAAAATATAGACAATCTGAACCCCGAGTACCTTATACTTACCAGTGAGATTCTAAACCAAACAGAGAATGGAACGAATATAATCTCTGAATATGAAGATTTCAGATCATCACAACTGGGAGGTAATTACAAGACTGCGTCCATCAATGTAGAAGATATCTACAACCAGTTTGGTTATGGGATCAATAAGCATTCTTATGCGATTAAGAACTTTGGAGCTTATGTAAAAACAAGATGGACTGATTTCGAGATGGTATTCATCATCGGTAAGGGATTATCATTTGCTAATAACTATAGTAATACAATTGCCACCAATGTTGTTCCGACGTATGGATTGCCAGGTTCTGATAATCTTCTTTTTGAAGAAGGCGAGAAATCTTACCCTTATGTAGGTGTGGGTAGACTTGCAGCACAATCACAAAGAGATGTCAGCATCTACTTGGATAAAGCAAGAATAAATGCTGGTCTTTCTGATGTCCAAAATCTGTCTATAGATGAGAGAATATGGCTCAAGCAAGTTTTACATTTAAGTGGTGGTGACCCAAGGATACAGCAGCAATTATTTGACACCTTGACGGTCATGGAAGGTATCTTGGAAAACAATCAGTTTGCAGCAGATGTAACGACCTTCAGAAAAAATTCTTCTGATCCTGTTACTACAGCATTGACTGATCAGATTCTAGAAAAGATAAATTCAGGAATTTCTATATTGACCTTTTTTGGGCACTCATCAGCAGGAACCTTTGACTTTAGCGTAGAGGATCCAGCGAAGTATAGTAACGAAGGCAGACATCCAGTTGTGCTTTCTATGGGCTGTCACTCTGGAGATATACATGAGAATATCTTTTCACTGAGCGAAGACTTTCTACTGACAGAGGAACTAGGGTCTGTTGCATTTATTGCTTCTTCAGGTAACGCTTATCCTGAACCCCTTTCTGCCATAGGAACAAGTTTTTATCAAGATATGGGCCAAAACTTTTATGGACAACCTATTGCCCTAGCATTACAGCAAGTGTCTGCACGATTATATGCGAAAGTAGAGTCATTATATAATTCTACACCTAGTACAATTACGTTAGACAATGCATTTGCTAATCTGATAACTTTATTGCAGCAAAACACATTACATGGTGATCCTGCAATCAGTTTCTTTAGTTCTGATGCTGCAGATTACGTTGTGGACTTTAGCACATTAAAAACAGAAGGTGTTATAGGTACAGCGGAAGATAATATTACAGTAAATTTTGATATCATTAATCTTGGTGCTGGCTTAGATGTAGATTCACTGAACAACTATCTCGTACACAGTTACGGAAATGAGTCTGACACTGTATTTTTTAAGTCTGTAGCGGTAAAGAACAGGGAAAATATTACTGTTTCATTTCCAAATCCTAAGGATGCAGCAATAGGAAAGAACTCTATAAATATTGTTCTGGATCACGACAACAAAGTGCCAGAATCTCCTGCACCACAAGCAGAAACCAACAACAGTATGATAGAGGCCTGGTCAGTGCCTGAAGGCTTTTGCTTTTTTATTTTCGACAACAGCGCCAAGCCTATTTACCCTGCGGAGTTTTCTATAGTTGGGCAGCAAGGATTGACCCTACTGGCCTCTGCACCTAATGCACTGAAGGACACAGAGACCTATGAAATACAAGTAGATACTACAGAATTATTCAATAGCCCATTCTTCAGAGCGATGGAAGTAGTTTCCAGGCCTTCTCTTATAGAGTGGACACCTAACATTATATATCGGGAGGAGCAAGTTTACTATTGGAGAATAAAACCAAAAAACAGTCCGAATGCAATCTGGAGTAACAGTTCATTTGTCTATTTGGACCAGGTACAGAATGGATGGAACCAATCACATTTTTACCAATGGACCAAAGATGCTACTGAAACAGGTTCTATAGATACCTTGTCACGAGACTTCAGATATGCCGATAATGTAGCAGACATAAGAATGAAGAATGGTGTTTTCCCAAGCATCAGGCCTGAGATGGGACACCAAGACAATGTAAATACCTTCATAGAATTTGGAGAGGAGGTTCAGTCTGGTGTATACATGGCCACTTTTGATGCAAACACAGGGGTGCCTCGACATAATGATTTTACTGTTGGTGGCGAGTTCGGTAGTCATATAGCCGCACAGTGGGTAGGAGAAGGCTACTTTACCTTTGCCTACAGAACCAATACTCCTGCACAAAGAGCTAATCTTATAAACTTTATAGAAGATGTAGTCCCAGATGGTGATTATATTGCCTTTATGACTATCCAACGAACTGATTTGGGTGGTCCAGATTATAAACCTGAATTGTGGGCAGCTGATGCAGCTGGTGGTAACAAGGATATCTTTTCTGTTTTAGAGAGCTATGGTGCACAGCAAGTGCGATCTCTAGAAAACGATGCTGTACCATATATTTTTGTCTTCAAAAAGAACGACAGATCTTGGACACCGATAGAAAGAATTGCCGTAAATCGATCACAAGAAATTAATGCAGAATTCAAGATCAGTGCCCGATGGCATCAAGGATCTATTAGATCAACAGCAATCGGTCCAGCCCAGAAGTGGGACAGATTACTTTGGAATCTAGATGAGATAGACTTGCAGGAAGATGAATTTAAGTTTGACCTTATAGGCTGTACGAGCAGCGGTGCAGAAGTTGTACTTCGAGAAAATATAGATGAGTTTTCTTATGACTTATCAGATATATCCGCAGCCCAGTATCCTTATCTAAAACTTAACCTATTCAGTTCAGATGAGACATCCAGAACGGCACCTCAGATGTCACACTGGAGAATCTTATACGATGGCATTCCAGAAGCAGTTTTAGACACCAAAGAAAAGTTTGCTTTCGAAAGTGACACAATCTTTGGAGCGGAGAACTTCAAGTTCAGTACGATAGCCAGAAACATTACTAACGTAGACATGGATTCATTACTGGTAGAGTATGCGATTACGGATAGAAATAACCTTACGCATGTCACCAGAGAAAGAGTGGCCCCACTAAAGGCATTCGAATCCGTGGAAATAGAATTTGAAACTGGAACATCTGCCCTTATAGGTGCCAATGAGTTTAAGGTAGAGATTAATCCTAGGGAAGATCAGATAGAGCAGTTCTCATTTAACAACTTAGGCATACGTTCATTCCTTGTAGAAGGAGATGTGGGTAATCCAGTGTTAGATGTAACCTTTGATGGAGTGAGAATACTAGATAAAGATGTCGTCTCTCCTAATCCAACAATTTCTGTCATACTGAAAGATGATAATGATCTTAATCCTATTACTGATATTTCTAGCTTCGAGCTAGGACTGAAAAGATTGCCTGATGGGCAGGAGGTGAGTATTCCACTAGATGATGAGAGAATAACGTTCTTCCCTGCTGACTCTAGTAATAATTTTTGTGCCAGAGTAGAATATACACCTGAATTTGATTCGGGAGAATATATCTTCTTTGCGCAAGGACGAGATGTTTCTGGAAACTTGTCAGGTGACCAGTCTTACCAAGTTCAGTTTGAGGTAATTCTGGAGTCAATGGTTTCTAACGTGCTCAATTATCCTAATCCGTTCTCTACAAGTACAGAGTTTATATTTACGCTTACTGGAAGAGAGGTGCCGGATGAATTCAGCATACAGATCTACTCTATGAGTGGCAAGGTGGTCAAAGAAATTACCAGAGATGAATTAGGCCCTCTTAGAATCGGACTGAATCGTACCGATTATAAATGGACAGGTACAGATGATTTCGGTAACAAGCTGGGCAATGGTGTCTACTTCTACAGAATTATCACTTCTGAGGTAGGTGGAGAAACCTTAGATCATTTCAATAATCCAGACGTAGATCAATATTTCAAAAAAGGATTTGGTAAATTGGTGATTATGAGATAGTCACCAGACTGAATGAAAGAAAGAAAAAACTCAAAATATATAAAATGGAGAATAGTGGTTCCTACCACTTTATTCTCCATTTTTCTATTATACCTTAACTATCTTTACCCTTATTATCCTGGCGATGACCTCGTATTTCAGCTCATCATACCCGAGGATGGCATCATGGGTTCAGAACGCGTCAATTCGCTAGGCGATCTGGTAGAGTCTCAATACAACTTCTATTTTAATTACCATTATAGGATACTGAATCATTTTATACTGCAGGGATTACTGGCGTTACCACCGATAATTTTTGACTTGTTGAATGTCTTTGCCTTTCTTCTGCTTCCCAGTTGTATTTTAAAGTTTTCAGACCTTAAGGCAGACCCACAGTATGGCATGAAATACTTGTTTCTGCTTTTCTTTATTTGGGTTTTTCATATTAATCTGGGCTGGGCCTACTTTCCTGCAACTGGTGCTTTAAATTATACTTGGTATCTCATTCCCCAATTGTGGTATCTAGCTTTAATTCTGAGATATGCTGATGGGCAATCACCACCTAAGGGATGGATCTTAGGACTGGCTGCCATCAATGCATTAGGTAACGAGAATGCTTGTATCATGCTTTGTCTCCTGACTGCTGTCGTCATATTTCTTACTCGGAAAAAGAAGCAAAATTTTTTGTATTTCGCCTTCTTGTTTTTTGTGGTAGGAGGCATCTTTATGTTGGCCTCTCCATCTATAGCAAAGCGGCTAGAAACACAAGGCCACATGTCAGCAGGGCTGGGTCCACATACCTTAGAGTATCTTAAGCGCACCGCTTATTATTGTCTGCGTTATCTACCCTTGCTGCTAATTATGCTGGTCCCAGCAAAACGAATCATAGTGAATAATAACAAACGCTTACTGCTACTCTTGGCTTTTGCAGCTGCAACTTTGGCGATGATTTCGGCACCGCTGTTCGAGGCACGATCTGCAGTATTGGGATTCTTTGTCCTGCTAAGTTTGGCTGTTGTGCAAGTAGATACTAAATGGAAAACATGGCCTGTCTACGGCATTACCTTGGTTG
Organism: uncultured Saprospiraceae bacterium; assembly: GCA_964397575.1. Lineage (GTDB taxonomy): Bacteria > Bacteroidota > Bacteroidia > Chitinophagales > Saprospiraceae > RFSX01. Next base: position 3,201 of record CAYNJK010000045.1, on the reverse strand, counting down.
CATTGTTGCTGTGTGCCACAAGACTACCGGCCTTCCAGCAACAGTATGATAGACATCAGATCAATGAGCAAATCCTAGAAGCCAATCGAGGCACTACCCACAAGGTGTCACTAGAACGCTACTGCGATTACTCTACTCGAGATTATCTGCTTTGTCACGAAAACAGCGAAGATCCGCAGTCTTTTGACAATAGAACACTGGCTGCTTATTATAACTTAACAGAAGTCGCATTGGCCGAAAAATATGTCCAGAGCAATAGAAGAGCAGCGCTCTTTACAAGCCTGCAAGAATCCCCAGCAGCCCTCGCCTCATTTCAGCAGCAGGTCGCCAGTGACAAGGTGCAGATTTATACCAAACAGTCAGGTGATGGCCTAGACATACTTATAGAAACAAAGGATAACTCAGCACCTTATTACATCCTTAGAGGTGCTACTCGTGGATGGAACAAGCACAAGCTTTTGCAGGTTTTACCGCAGGCTGTCAGACTTTATTTTCTTGATTTTCTTGAGAGTATTACGCTGAAAAAGCAGGAAATGCTGACCAAGGAAGAGAAACGTTATAATTACTTTTTTGTCGCTGACTATCAGCGTTATAACTACTTTTTACTCTCACGATATTCCTTTGATATTCATGCACCTATAGGAGAGATCTACCGAGTAGATTCTAAATAAAAGTACAGCAACCCTTTACAACTCATATATAATGCAATACCTTTGAAGAAATTATGAAGAAAAAATTACCTCTGGAATTAGAGGCGCTGTTAAACCACTTCCCACTTATTTCTCCCCCGATTACACTTACAGAAGAAGTCACTCACAAGTTTAGTTCTGAAAATCCGCCACTCTCTGCTAAGTTGATATCTGAGACTTTTGCCAATTGGGACACCTTTGATGAGTTTACGGAATTGGTTCCTTGCTTTCAGTTAGATACAGGCGCACCGTTCTATGCGATTGTCTATTGGAAAGGTTCTCTACTCAGCTACGAGTACATACTTGCTACACTAGCTGAAGATGGCATACTCATTTCCAAAAAAGTTATTGCTGGTACGGTAAGCAATGGGCAGACCATAAAAACTTCTGTCGCCACCATCGATGAGGACCTGTGTATCTTTTCCATGGTAGGAGAAAACAAGGTAGATGCTGTAGATTATAACCCGAGTTATAGTACAGCTTACAAATTTGAAATCTTGCCAGACGGCAAGATCCACGCTTCCAAGGAAGCACCTATACAATAAATTACAAATGTCAAAACAAAGAAAAAAGAAGAAGCTGAAATCTGGAGCAATCCGTTCGGCAGTAATAAAGTGTTTTTTGAAGAATCCGAAAAAGAGATTGAATGCAGGAACACTTATCAAGAAAATGAAGATAAAGGGCAACAGAGATGCCGTACATGACTGTATGGTCAATCTGCGTAATGAGGATATCCTCAGACAAGTCAGCGACAACAAGTTTGTCCTTAATAGAAAACACAAGGTTGCTAAAGCCAAAACATCTGACGGAGGCAGCAATGCTAAACTCACCTACAGAGGAATTGTAGATACTATAAAAAGTGGCGCAGCCTACATACTGGTAGAAAGTATGGAAGATGATGTCTATGTGCCTGCAAGGGCATTGCGTGGCGCTTTTAATGGAGACGAGGTAGAAGTGTCAGTCGTCTATAAGAAAGGCAGAAAACCTGAAGGAAAGGTCAAGAAGATTATAGCTAGAAATACCCCGCAAGTAATGGGTACACTGATAGCAGAGAAGAAGAAATACAGCAAGCTAGAATTAGCCTCAAGCAAGCTGAGAGCCGATATCAAAATAGCCAAAGAGCATTACAATGGCGCCAAAGATGGTGACAAGGTGCTGGTAGATGTTATACACTGGCCAGGAAATGCCGATCAGCCCATCTGGGGTGAAGTAAAAAAAGTATTCAAGAACATCGACAACCACAACTGGACGATGGAGAGCATACTTGTGGAAAATGGTTTTAATTCAGAACATACACCAGAAGCCATGAAGGAAGCTGCAAAGTTTCCTGCTAAAATATCTGAGGACGAAATAGCCAAACGTAGAGACTTCAGAGATATACTCACCTTTACCATAGATCCTGATACGGCACAAGATTTTGATGACGCAATTTCTTATGAGGTGCTAGAGAATGGACACATAGAAGTAGGCGTACATATAGCTGATGTTACCCATTTTCTAAAACCAGGCACCGCCCTAGATAAGGAAGCCTATGACAGATCTACTTCCGTGTATCTGGTAGACAGGTGTATCTCGATGCTGCCAGAACGCTTGTCCAATAACTTGTGCAGTCTGATGCCAGAGGTAGACCGCTTGGTGTTTTCTGCTGTCTTCACCTTTGATAAGAAACATAAGCTTGTCAGCGAGTGGTTTGGCAAAGGTATTATCCATTCAGATAAGCGATTTACATACGATGAGGGACAGGAATCTTTAGATAATAAGAAAGGCTTATTCCACAAAGAACTGACAGTAGTCAATAAAATTGCCCACAAACTACGGAAACAAAAGTTTGATGAAGGCGCGATAAATTTTGATTCCGAAGAAGTAAAGTTTAAGCTGGATAAGAACAATAAGCCCGTAGGAGTATTTGTAAAGCAACGGAAAGATGTCCACCTCCTCATAGAAGACTTTATGTTGCTGGCCAATAGAAGGGTCGCAAGATTTCTGGCAATGAAGGACGCAGAAAATCCCATTCCATCAGTATACAGAATCCATGACCACCCGGATCTGGATAGAGTGGCAGAGTTATCTAAGTTTATGAAGGAGTTTGGGTTCGAACTGGACTTTTCGAGTCCCGATAAGATATCAGAGTCTTATAACAAATTAGCAGAACAGGCAAAGACGGATGACCTCAGTAAGCTCATGATGGGCTTGGCCATACGGACGATGTCTAAGGCGGTATACTCTACTGAAAATATAGGACATTATGGCTTACGGTTTGAGCACTACTCTCACTTTACCTCACCTATCAGACGATACTCTGATGTGCTTACACATAGAATTCTAGAAAAGAATCTAAAAGGTAAGCCAGCAAGAGAAGATAAGAACAAACTTGAGGCGCATTGCATCCATATATCCAAGCAGGAGCGCAAGGCCATGGAAGCAGAAAGAGATTCTATAAAGTATAAGCAAGTCGAGTACATCTCAGAGCACATCGGAGAGGAGTTCGATGGTATTATATCTGGTATGATAG
>CAYNJK010000044.1:0-13112 GCA_964397575.1 uncultured Saprospiraceae bacterium | reverse complement strand
GTTAGTTTGTCTGAGTTAATGAATAAAGTATTGGTGTGAGTTGCTAAACATTTACAGCACACTGCCGTCCTCGTTCCTGCGGGCGACAGAGAGCTGCAAGCAAGCCCTCAAAAGAGACCGTAAATTGAATAAATGAATTGTAAACCAAAAAGTGCCAGCACCTAACATTAGATAAGAAGTAATAGCTCCTTCGTCGCTACTACTCTTACCATCATTCCGTTTGCAAGAGATATTAGGCAAGAAAGCAACTGCTAAAGAACATCCAAAGAGAAATCTTGGACTCCAAAAAAAATTTAACTAGGTACCTCAGTTAGGCCAGCGTTCCCAGCTGCCATGGCTACTCTAGCCCTTCTTAAGCAGGCTTTCCAGGTCCTTCATTACTGCATCGGCTTCAGCTGTTTTTTCGTCTGCTTTCTTTCGGTCGGTTTTAGACAGGACAAAGGCTTCTTGCATCAGCTGTTCGTATTTCTTTTTTAACTTATCTGTGGGAGATTTTTTCCAGAACATCTGTTTGATTTTTTGCCTTATAGTTAGCTAAACAAGTTTCATTTATAAAGGTTTAATCATTGTTATCCACTTGTTCATGGCCCGTGACTGACAATATTTTGTTAATTCTTTACTGGAGTATTAAAGAGTTATAAACATTCACATATTAGGACTATAGATGGCTTATATTTGCCATTAGAGCGGATAATTTAAGCACCATAATAATGAAATTTGCCAATGATATAGAGGAGATGGTCTACTTGGGCTTCCAAGAGATAGACGAGGCAAGCTATCAAGAAAAAATCAGATATTTCGAGAGAAAGAAGCAGGCGATCGCCCAGCTCAGTTATCAGCTGCGCTTGGAAATGTCGCTGGAATATGTGGTTGCCCTTTTCGAAGTAGGAGAGTACTATCAGTACCTAAAGCATGTAGACCAGTTGCTAGCCAAGGTAATAGATGAAAATATCTATAGTATAGACGGCGATGACATCTATCAGGAGTTGCTTTTTAGAAAGGCAGCCTCCTTGCACAATGTGCTGGACTATTATGGAGCTGATCATATCCTCACGGAACTGTGTAAAATAGACCCCGACAATGAAATCTATAATCGGACTTTCATAAAGAATAATGCAGATAACCTCAGACATAAAGGTCAAAAGGTGAGAGGAGTAATCATCGCTCTTTTTATTCTGGCAGGCCTAATTATAGGTGTAGAACTACTTATCATACGTCCTTTCTACGAAGCACAGGTCTCTGCAACGGAAATGCTGCGCAATGGACTTTTTCTATCTGCCTTAGGAGGTATCATTTTCCACGAGCTGAAAATCCGCTTCCTTTCGCGACTGAGACGTAAAAACTTACTAAAAAGCTAATAGCCTTGTCATTTACCAGAAAGCATAAGTACAAAAGCATGCGGGAGAAAAACCGTACGCATAAAAGAAATTTCAAAGCGATAATGATCTTTCTTAGCCTCGTCACTGTAGTCTATCTGATTATGAAAAGAGTCCAAATCAGAGACTATCTTATGACCTACTTCATGTAGCCTCACTCACAACTTCATCCGTCGAGCACTTTATCCCTTGCGCCCCATTATCACCCGCCATTCTTCTTTCTCAGACTGCCACGCATACCAGGTGTACGCCACTACAAGTACCGTACTGAGCAGGTATTGTACAGCTGGACCCAGTTGCTGCCTCATCAGATAAGTGAGGAACAGGACAGTGGTGATGATACAAAGGTCTACACCTATCTTTCTGACTGGATATGGAATAGGATACTTGGCTTGACCTAAGAGATAGCCCACAACAACCATGATAAAGTAGCTGGCCAGAGTGGCCCAGGCAGAAGCGGCAGGTCCTATTTGCTCAAGAAAAAGGATACTAATGACCAAGGTGATCAGCATGCCTATAAGTGAAAGGAGTGCCCCATACCATGTGTTATCAGAGAGTTTATACCAGATAGAGACATTGTAGTATATGCCTAGAAAAAGATAGGCCATCAGAAGGATAGGCAACAGCTGTAGGTCATCCCAGAAACTGCTTGGGCCCATAATCTTGTACAGATCTATACCCATATACATTACTATAACTATCAGTCCTCCTACAAGTACAAATAGACGGCAGATTTTTCCATAGACCTTAGTCCTGTCTTCTTCTGATGAATTATTGAAGAAAAAAGGCTCTGCGGCATAGTTAAAGGCAGTCGTAAACATCACAAAGAGCCCAGCTATTTTTCTGGCAAATTCGTAGACCCCAGCTTCTCTTAGGTTTTCTAAGTGTTCGCCACCTAGAAAGCGTTCCTGCAGCGGCACGCCAAAGAGTTGTATCACACCGTTAGCCATACCTACAAGGACCAGTGGCAAGATGTAGTAGACCATCTTCCTCAATAGAGCTCTGTCCACACGAAAGCTATAGCCCTTCCATACAGGTAGCATGGTGAGAAAAAGCACAGAACTAGCAATAAGATTAGCGATAAAGACCCAGTCTATGATTGCGCTTCTTACAGGTATAAATGAGAGGAAGCCGTCCTGAAACTTTGGTAAGATGATCAGGAAAAAGACGATAAGAAAAGCTGCAAAAAAGGCATTGAATATCTTGTACAGAGCAAAGGCTTTGGCCTGATTGGTCAGTCTGAGCTTTGCAAAAGGAACCAGATTGAGCACATCGAAGCCAAGAATAAAGGCAAACCATCTTACGTAATGCGGTGAATCGGGGTAGCGGAGCCAGTTAGCGATAGGCTGGGCAAAGCAAGTGCCGAGTACTACCAGTAGCAGGGCAGAAAAGATGACCGGTGTCAGAGCTGTATCAAAGGCTCTACTGAAGTTTTCCTTCTTGTTGCCAAATCGAAATAGTGCTGTATCAAACCGAAATGAAAACAAAGTTATCAGTACGGCAGCATAGGCATAAAAGAAGCCATAAGTACCAAATTGTGCCACCTCAGGTCCTAAGACATGTGTCACAACCACAACTGCAAGCAAGTAATAGACCACCTTGGCGAGTATAGAACCCAGCCCATAGACGACCGCTTGACCTGCAAATTGTTTGATTAGACTCATATCTAAGCTCCAAAGGTAAATAATCGAAATTTTATAGCTGATGCGTCTGTCTACTGTTTAGTATTAGCAAAGTTTGCAGCAGCAATAGTCTATTTGACTAGTATAGCTTGGACATTTGTGTATTTTTATCTATGAAATCATTAGAAATGCTAGACTTAAAATTATTAGAACAAACGACCCAAGTTCCAGGTGCGCCAGGCTTTGAATACCGAATCAGGAACTTCATACAAGAACAAGTAAGCCCGTATGTCGATAAAGTGTCTACTGACGCTATGGGCAACCTCATAGCCTTCAAAAAAGGCAGCAGCGATGCAAAGACAGTCGTGGCGGCCCATATGGATGAGATCAGCTTTGTTGTTACACATATAGACGAGGAAGGATTTCTTAAATTTCATACACTGGGCGGTTTTGACCCGAAGACGCTTACAGCTCAGCGGGTCATCATCCATGGAGACAAGGATGTCATCGGCGTCATGGGTACTAAGCCTATCCATATAATGACCGCTGAAGAGAGAGGTAAGAAGGTCAAAATAGACGATTTTTATATCGACACAGGCCTTCCAGCTGAAGAGGTCAAAAAACTTATAGAAATTGGCGCCCCTATTACCAGAGAACGGTCCTTTATAGAGATGGGAGATATGGTCAACTCTAAGTCCCTGGACAATAGGATCTGCTGCTACCAGCTTATAGAGACCTTGAGAGAAATGAAAGGAATGACCCCTTCTACTGACCTATACGCTGTCTTTACAGTGCAGGAAGAAATAGGCCTTAGAGGCGCTACCGCAGTTGCTTCAGGTCTAAATCCCGATTATGTTATCAATCTGGATGTCACTCTCGCCTGTGATGTACCAGGCTCTGCACCTCACGAAAAGATTACCAGTCTAGGTGACGGCGCAGCGATCAAGGTGCTAGATGGCATGTCTATCTGTGACTATAGAATGGTACGCTTTATGAAGGACCTTGCAAAGAAAAATAAGATTGCTTATCAGCTGGAAGTATTGCCTAAAGGCGGCACTGATACGGCAGGTCTGCAGAGACACAGCAATGGCGGAGCTATAGCTGGTGGCATCTCAGTACCCTGCAGATATCTACATCAAGTTATAGAGATGGCCAGCAAGACTGACCTCAAAAACTGTATCACTTTACTTAAAGCTTGCCTAATGGAAATAGGCAATTATGACTGGTCTCACAAATAGAGCTTTCTTGTTTATGAGAAGCTTACTGTTACTACTTATGCTTATCAGTCTGACTTCTTGTGGAAGAAAAATACTATTTCAGGAAGCAGAGTACATGGAAAGCTCCCCCACCAATACGCCTAATAGAATAGATGTCAACACCTACTATGCTGGAGATGCTTTTTCATTTATCACCTTTATAGTCGAAGTAGATAACCGATCAGCTGATACAATTATCCTAACGGAAAGTAACGTACTACTGGAGTATCAAAATGCAGTCGGAGCAGAGACCAAGTTGTACCCTATTAGGAAGAAGAAGCTCATCACAGACTACAAAGAGGAACAAAAATCTTTAGAATATAACAAGAAAGCCACTACAGTAAACAATATAGTATCTGCTGGACTAGGAGTACTGATCGGCATCACAGGTGGAGCCGATGCCGTAGGTATTTTTTTCTATGGTGTAGATGCAACGTCAGACATCTTAGCAGACAGAGAGTATTATGAAAATGCACAAGGAAGTGTAGAAGATCAGCTCGCCTACATGGAGGAGTACACCTTAGAAAGTGACACAATCTTACCTGGAAGGTTGGGAAGTTTTGATGTACACTTCGATAGACTCATGATGTCAGGTCTGGCTGACTTAAAAGTAGCATGTGACTCCATAACGTATAGCACTACCTACAACCTAGAAGTCAAAGAAGCAAATCTCCGCTAGACTAACTTATACGACAACTAAGCCGTACGCCTTTAGTGTTTCCATCAGATCTTCGTACCAGAACAAGCCGAAGTCTTTTCCTGCTAAGTTATACCGCTCGCTTAGTGCTTTATAACTCAGCGGCAAGGCAGGAATAAGTTCTTCTATCCACAGTCCCTCTTCTTCTGTACAAGGTATAGAGAAGGTAGCTCTTTTGTTTTCTATCACAAGCTGTCGCTGCTGCACCGTTGTCTCCTTACTGAATACAGGCCCACCTATCCAGACAACAGTATCCGTAGGCTTGACAGCTCTTCGTGTAGGTTCTTCCAGATACTTAGTGATGAGATCGGCAGGGTGACTGGTCTCAGGAATTTTATGATCAAACCATTCTTGTAAGTGATGGTCCAGTCCTACACCATGCATATAATTGTAAATAGATTTTTTCAGTCCACTACTAAAGAGATCATGGTCACCTCCTGACGGGTCCAGATGCTGCAAGTCATTGTTGGCAAAGGGGCCAGGTGCCTCATCTATCGTAGTAACGTTGAAATCAGCAGGCGATAGCCCCACAGGACTATGTGCAGTCATTGCAAAACGATGCCAGAAACCAGACTGCAAAACTCCAGCAGCAAACAATTGTCTCACGACCTCCAGTGAGTCTGTCGTCTCCTGATCCGTCTGAGTAGGAAAGCCATACATCAGATAGGCATGTACCATAATCCCTGCCTGCGTAAAAGCCTCGGCCACCTGGGTCACTTGTCTGATGGTCACCCCTTTGTCTATCATCTGGAGCAGTCGGTCAGATGCAACTTCTAGCCCACCGGATACTGCTATACAGCCTGAGGCAGCAAGCAGTCTGCAGAGATCAGCGTGGAAGCTTTTTTCGAAGCGAATATTAGTCCACCAGGTGACGATCAGATTTCTCTTTAGGATTTCGATGGCGACAGCTTTCATCAGTGCTGGTGGAGCGGCCTCATCTACAAAGTGAAAACCGCGTTCGCCTGTCTGGTCTATCAGCTCCTGCATACGGTCTACGATGGTTGCAGCAGAAGAGGCCTCATAGTTTTTTATATAGTCCAAAGATATATCGCAGAAAGTGCATTTGCCCCAGTAGCAGCCATGCGCCATAGTAAGCTTATTCCATCTGCCGTCGCTCCACATACGATGCATAGGATTGGTCAGTTGGATGACAGAAAGATATTCTCTGAGGCAGAGCCCACCATAATCAGGCGTTCCTACTCTTTCTTGTGACACATCGCTCTCCAGACTGCCATTGTGATAGACGACTACACCAGCTTCCAGCGAGTAAGTTCTTTTCAGCATAGCGATCTCCCGCTCTCCTTGCAGATATTGAATAAGATTTCTGAGTGGTGTTTCTCCATCATCCAGCGTGATATAATCTAGAAACTCAAAGACTCTGGGTTCCTGTAGAGTTCGCAATTCTGTATTCGGGTAGCCACCGCCCATAACTACTTTTACAGAAGGATAAGTGGTCTTTAGCCACTGTCCGCATTTTAGTGCAGCATAGAGATTGCCAGGAAAAGGCACAGACAGGCAGACCAGTTGTGGTCGTTCCTGTTGCATTTTCTGCTCGAGTAGGTCCAGCATCAGTTGGGTTATCAATGTGCTGGGAGCTTGCAACGCTTGGTACAGGGTATCAAAGGAGCTTGCTGACAGACTGAGACGTTCTGCATATCGGCTAAACCCAAAATAGGAATCTACCACTTCTGCAATAAAGTCACCCAAGTCTTCCAGATATAATGTCGCCAGATGCCTAGCCTGATCTCTGATTCCCATCGTTCCGAATGCCCAGTCGAGATCTTCCATAGCAGCGGCAAATTTGCTGGCCTCTGGCAAAAACTGTCTGCTGCATATGAGATGTGAGAGGGTCGGATCCTGATCTTGCAGAAAGGAGATCACTGTATCTATAGTGCTGATATAGCTGTTTCTCAAAGCATAGATCCGCTGACTATTTTCTGAATAAGCGGAGGAAAGTGGACTAGACTCAGCAAACATTCGAGCCAGTCCTTCCTTGGAAAACAGGGTAAGTATGGTTTCCAAGCCGAGGTCCGACTGCTGACTGCTGATACCTAAGGTGTTCAGATAACCTTTGATGTAAGCAGTTGCTGGATAGGGAGTATTCAGCTGAGTGAAAGGAGGTGTTATAAGGAGTACTTGCAAGATTTAGCTTCTATGCGCAAGTTACAGCATTTCGAAATATCTATTGTTGCCTTCTATTTTGGGAAGGGTGATATCTTTGGTGTATTGCAAGCCGAGTTTATTGAGTAGCTTTTGTGAGGCTATATTCTCATCCGAGGTAATAGCAACGATTTTATTGAGGTTCATGGTCTCCAGGGCATATTCCAGAACCGCAGAAGAAGACTCGTAACCATATCCAAGACCACAGTAAGCTTCTAGAAAGGCAAAGCCCAGATCAGGATCTTCTAGTCCATCGCGTTTAAAAACGCCACATTGTCCGATAATTATCTGTTTGGGATCTTCTTTTCTTATGGCGACAAAGAAAGCACAGCGAGGATCTTTTTCTAGGGCAGCGAGGATCTTATTTTCTATGTAGGCGGTGGCAGCTTCCAGCGTTTTGACTTTTCTGTCTCCTATATTTTTGAGCCAGCCCGGATCATTGAGCTGAGCTAAAACGTAGTCATTGTCTGCAATAGAGATAGGCCTGAGTAACAGCCTTTCTGTTTCTAAAGTCATAAGGTTACTTAATTATCCCTTAAAGAAAGACTAACTTTTTTTTAAAAACATTAAGCCTAGGTTAAAAAATGTGTGCCAACGAGAATTATAAACTAGATTTGAAATGAGTAGTTTATACTGCTTCTAATTCTTATAAAACTTACGAATCATGACACAACTTCTACAGAAATCCCTATGCAACACTGTATCTGCTGCTCTTGTCACAGAGTATAATGCAGATAACTTTTCTACCCTTAGAGACTATCTTCCGCCTTACTCGCACAGCGTATTTATAAGGATACAGCAACCCGTCATTCATCTCAAATGACCTTCACAACTCAGATACAGAAACACCATTAGTCAATCATAAATAGACTCATAGACGGAGGCTGCTGATGAACTTGTAATCAGCTTAGTTCCACTTACTAACCAAACTTAAGCTTCAGTTAAAAGATTAGAACAATATAACTGAGTACGATAACCTAAAGTTTAAAGTAAGCAAAGCAATAAGAATTGCAATTAGGCCAACTTCCATTAGGCACCATAACTACTCTTTCAGTAGTTCCACCATTGGCAGTTTCCGCATTTTACCATTAGTTAATTAGTAAAATAAAAGATTATGAAACAACAACTTCTATTAGTTGCACTGCTCGTCATTGTAGGTGCACAATTATCAGCACAACTATCAGTGGAAAAGCTAGATCTTTCCACTTACTCACCAGCAGAGCAACGCTACAAAAATTTGTATTTCAATACAATCACCGATTACACAGCCAATTTAGAAACTTTTAGAAATACAAAAAGAACACAGGTAACGACTAGGTTTTCAGGAGGTTTCTCATCGAATTTTAGAGTTAATGGTCTGTCCTTGCAGGGTTCCTTTCAGTTTGAGAGTAGGAATTATGTATTTAAGAAAGCACCCAAATTTTTTCTGCTCGCTGATGTGAGTATGGGTATAGAGCCTGTTCTATTTGATGAAATTCAACACAATTTTACTCTATCCTCAGGTTTGGGTTATGGCAGAATCCATGTTGTCAATGAAGTGGAAGTCGCCGAAAGAATCTTAGCACAACTCCAGAAAGATGAGAACAATCATTCCGATGATTATCAGACGGCTGTCATAGATCTTGCCAATCTAATCACAGAACTCAAAAACCAAAGATGGCTAACCAATCGTGGAGAATGGAAAAGTGATCTGTCTTCTATATTGGACTTTCTAGCAGCACGTGGCTACGATACCACAGATGAAAAAATAATAAATGCAATTACCAAGGAGTATAGAAGCGAAGCACTGATAAGCAGGAAATCTGGCACCCTAATATCCTACAGAGGCACCAATTCTGTGAACCCCTCTAGTGTATTTTCCGTGTCATTCTCAGATTTAAAAATCACTGAATTAAGTCTAGGCATTGATAATAATAAGTATATAAGTTCCAAGTTGCAGTGGGACTCCAAGTTCTCTGCAAAATATGGTAGAAGGCGCTTTATTTTAAATAATGATCTTCTCCACAACTCAACTTATTGGGGACTAGATTTCAGCACAGCATTACATTATCTTCCTAGCAAAGACAGTCGGTTTTCTACAACTCTAAATGCAACTTATACTAAGAGTACAGATCCTTTATCCGTACAATATTTTGGCGAAGAAGGATTTGGAATCTCATTGGGATTTGAGTATGAGAAACGGATAGGAAGGAACACAAGAATAAGTGTAGGAGCTGGCTTTAATTACGATCAAACAAACAAATTCTTCATTTCGCCTACGATAGGATTGAAATTCTAAAAAATAATAAGAGGCTGTCCTGTAGCTTATCATTTTCTACAAGGACAGCCTACTTAATTTATTATAACTTGAATTCTATCCCCTGAGCTAAAGGAATTTCTTTACTATAATTTATAGTATTAGTCTGACGTCTCATGTATGCCTTCCAGGAATCTGAGCCTGACTCTCTGCCACCGCCAGTTTCTTTTTCGCCACCGAAAGCACCACCTATTTCTGCACCACTTGTTCCTATGTTGACATTAGCGATACCACAATCAGACCCAGCTGCAGACAAGAACTGTTCTGCTTCTCTCAGATTTGTTGTCATGATAGCAGACGATAAGCCTTGAGGGACATTGTTCTGAATTTTGATGGCATTGCTTAGTGCGCCTCGGTATTTCATTATATATAAAATCGGCGCGAAGGTTTCGTGTTGTACAATTTTATAATTTGGCTTGACCTCGGCTACACAAGGACGTACATAGCAGCCACTAGAGTATTTTTTACCTTTCAGGACTTTTCCCTCTATAAAGAAATTGGCACCTTCTTCCTTTGCCAGCTTTATAGAATTCTGATAAGCAGCCACGGCAGCAGTATCTATAAGTGGCCCTACATGCATCTTAGGATTCAGTGGGTCTCCTATTTTGAGTTGGCCATAAGCTTTAGTCAGTATGTTTTTTACTTTGTTATAGACTTTTTCATGCACGATAAGTCTACGGGTAGACGTACAGCGTTGGCCGCAGGTACCTACCGCACCGAAGACAGCGCCACTCAGGACCAGGTTAAGGTCGGCATCAGGGGTGATGATGATCGCATTGTTGCCACCCAGTTCTAGTAAAGTTTTTCCTAATCTTGTACCGACAGTTGCAGCGACTATCTTTCCCATTCTGGTACTGCCAGTCGCAGAGATAAGTGGTACCCTTGTGTCAGTTGTCATATATTCTCCGACTTTGTAATCACCAGTAACGATACTGCTGACACCTTCAGGCACCTTATTGGCCTTTAGTACCTTATGCAAGATGTTTTGGCAAGCAATGGTACAGAGTGGTGTTTTTTCACTACCCTTCCAGATGGAGACATCACCGCAGACCAGAGCAATCATAGCATTCCACGACCACACAGCTACCGGAAAATTAAATGCGGAAATGATGCCGACGACACCTAAGGGATGCCACTGCTCATACATTCTGTGAGCTGGTCTTTCGCTGTGCATGCTCAGTCCATAGAGTTGGCGAGAAAGGCCCACTGCAAAATCACAGATGTCTATCATTTCCTGTACTTCTCCCCAACCTTCTTGTAAGGATTTTCCCATTTCGTAGGAGACCAGTCTGCCGAGGGCATCTTTGTTTTCTCGGAGGGCTTCTCCGTATTGCCTGACTATCTCGCCACGCTTAGGCGCAGGCATTTGACGCCATTCTACAAAGGCTTTCTGAGCGGTTTTTACAATCTTATTATAATCAGCTTTAGATGTTACGGTCACACTACCGATGAGTTTGCCATCTACTGGAGAGAAAGATTTTATGGTTTCTTTACCGCCCCAGGATTTCAGTCCTGTGGAGCTGCCATTGTTTGATTTTTTGAGGCCTAATTTTTTTAGTACTGCAGAGTCCATGGTTTTATTTTATTTATTACAAAAGTAATTAATATGTACTGACTTTCAGCTGAACTCCAAATTGCAATTAGGTAGAAAATGGTATCTTGACTCCAAACAAAACTAAAAACTATGAAAAAGATGATCATTGGCGGTTTGGTCGGTGGGCTCGTATTGTTCTTTTGGCAGTTTCTGTCTTGGTCTGCACTGAATATACACAGACCACAACTACAGTATGCTGCTGCACAATCAGAGATTCTTTCTTGTCTAGAAAGCAACCGATTGCCTGAAGGTTCTTATTTTCTTCCAGGGATGCCAGATGGTACATCTAGAGAAGAGCAACAGAAAGCAATGGAAGGCTATATGGGAAAGCCATGGGCAACGATTACTTATCATCATTCTATGGAGACCAATATGGGAATGAATATGTTTAGAGGTTTCGTGATAAACTTCTTTTCTGTGATGCTGCTGTGTTATATCCTTCTTGGCAATCCTAGTTTGGATTTTAAGAAAGTCATGATAGCCTCTCTGGGCGTAGGACTGATATCCTACATGACGATGCCTTATCTTAACAGTATCTGGTTCCAAACCAACTCCATTCCAGATCTTATAGATGCTCTTGTACAATGGTCAGTAGCAGGTCTGTTTCTTGCCTGGTTCCTGCCTAGAAAGAGCTAAGCTGCGCCGGTTCTAAAAAAAGATAATAAGGTCTTCTAATTAATGGGAGACCTTTTTTTATGTCTTGTTTTGATAATGTTAATTTGGGCTCACGTCATAGAGAAAAAAGATAACTTTTCTTATCTTATACTCACAATCATACTTTCTAATACTTATCAAATCATTAAGTCATGAAAAGATTCCTATTCCTTAGTTCAATAGTCTGCTTTTTTTTGATGCTAGCTGGCTGTGACAAAGACAACTCGTCTCTGATAGACTCACTACAAGAGACTTCCGCTTTCTATACCGACGAAGAGCTACAGATACTTAGTGAGGACCTTGATCTTCCAGAAGTACCGTATAACTACTCGAGTCCTTTTTTCTTCGGTGGCCTAGGTCATAAAGCAACCTTAGGACGTGTACTATTTTATGACAAAAAACTCTCAATAGATGGTAAGATCTCTTGTGCAAGTTGTCACCATCAAGAATTGGCCTTTTCTGACAACAAGGCTTTTAGCGATGGTCCTAATGGAAACATAACCAAAAGAAATTCCATTGCACTGGGTACTTTCACTTCTTTTGCTTCACGATACAATGGTGGTGCAGATGCTCCTCAGTTGTTCTGGGACGAGAGAGCAAGTACGGTCAGACAGCAACTAGAAGAAACGATTATGAATCCAGATGAGATGGGCATGGACCTAGATCAGTTAATCGGTATATTAAATGAAGATGCAAAGTATAGAGTATTATTTAATAAAGCTTTCGGTTCTGAGGACATCGATAAGTTTCGTGTTCTGGGTGCAATAGAAGACTTTGTAAATTCACTAACCACTAATGATGCAAAGTTTGACCGAGGGCATCGTGGTGATATCGAAATAGACTACCATAATTATACGGCTCAAGAGAATTTGGGTAAAAGCATTTTTGTGCAAAATTGTAACTCCTGTCATGGTGCAACCCTGCTGGACAGGATTGAAGGCTTTCCAAGAGCAGCACAGAACGGTATAGCTATAAATGAAGATGACCTAGGAGTAGGTGCACTAACTAACAGAACGCAGGACAGAGGCATTTTTAAAGTACCGAGTCTCAGGAATGTAGCACTTACTGGACCATACATGCATGACGGTAGATTTGCAACCTTAGCAGAAGTTGTGGATCATTATAATTCAGGCATGAAAAATCATCCTAACCTGCATCCGTTACTCAAAAATGGAGCTGCGCCTGTAGAAATGAATCTTTCAGATTCAGATAAGGCGGCACTGATTGCTTTTTTGCATACACTTACAGACGAGACTATCCTCAAGGATGAAAAATGGAGTGATCCATTTATTGACTAGGATGAATGAATGGTTCTGAATTGTCAGAATAGGTCGTAAACCAATCTATGAAATGAGAGCACCGAGCTGTCTGGCGAGGTGTAACTGTCTGATCTTAAATAGACATCAATGGAAGAATAATAGAAATTGGGAAAAATTCCTATCCATTGAAGCCTCACC
>CAYNJK010000043.1:0-13230 GCA_964397575.1 uncultured Saprospiraceae bacterium | reverse complement strand
GTATTTATAGACACTATATTTTGGAGTCTTCTACGATAATTATATTTAAAAATGTCAGATGAATAAATAAAAATTCTATCTTTAGCTAACCTTTTTAAGGATTCAGAAATAAAGAGATGTAGCTGATTAAATTCAGCTTTTAAGAATGAAAAAATAGCTATACTGATAGCTGTAAAATATATAAAAGAAAACATTTTGAAATTAGCAAGTAGGGCAAAGTTGCTTTGCACACCGAAGCTTATTTTAAAGTGAAAGATGAAATCGGCAGAGGAGGGTCTAGAACGAAATTTTTTTCCAAGAAGAGCGGTCTAGCCCTCCGTTTTTTTTATACCTACATATCATGGTCATAAGAAAGTTTAGCTTGCTCCAGATCTTATGATGTCTTCCAACAATAAACAACGCTTTACTGATTTACTTTCAGCAATAAATAAGGAAAGGACTGCTGAAGAGCTCTATTTCGCCAAGCTGTCTGCGCATAAGTCTCTCGCGGAACGGGTAGAATCTGGTATTCTATGGTATCCAGTAGTTACGACTGCGGTCAACTATACAGTCGGGGAACAAATAGAGATGACCTTCGAAAGGACCAAGCAACTAGACCTGCCACACAAACTAAAGTCTGGGACAGGCTGCAGATTGTTTAAATTGGAAAGCGGCAAGGAGCTTTCTAGTTTCAGAGGCGTCATATCTTTCGTAAGAAAGAACAAACTATCTGTAATACTCAGTGAGGAAGTGGCCTCCAAGAATGAACTTCGTGATTTCAAAGGACAACTCGGTATCGAAATGATATATGATGACCGTCCTTTCAAGGTAATGGAAAGTGCTATCAAAAGTGTACAAGCTTCAGATTACCCTCAGCTTGTCCATCTTAGAAATTTGATACAAAACCCACCTGCAAATTATAAGCCCTTCGAAATACAAGAAGTCTTTAAACCTAAACACCTAAACCCATCGCAGACTTCTGCACTGAATGGGGTAGTGAGTACTGCTGATATAGCCATCATCCATGGGCCACCAGGCACTGGAAAAACCACCACCCTAATAGAAGTTGCAAAAGCCTTACTCAAATCCGAGAAACGTATCCTTGTCTGTGCGCCAAGTAACAATGCGGTAGACCTCCTTGCTATCCAGCTCGACAAAGCAGGTGTGAGTACACTGAGAATAGGGAATGTTACCAGAATAAGGGATGAAACAAGTCACCTCTCTCTAGCAGAAAAAGCTCGCCATCATGCAGACTGGCAACATATTAAGAAGATAAAGATAGAAGCCAGTGAAGCTAGAAAGCTGGCTGCAAAGAGGAAGAGATCCTTCGGTCCCAAAGAAAGAGCTGAAAGAAATGCAATGTACAGAGAGTCTAGAGAGCTTACTAAATGGGCCAAGGATATGGAAGCTAAATTATTACAGACCCTCATCTCAGAATCTCAAGTCATCTGTTCTACTCTGATAGGCATAGGTCACAAATCTGTCGCTGATCTACACTTTAGCACCCTTATTATAGATGAAGCATCACAAGCTTTGGAACCAGAATGCTGGAATGCTATGCTAAGGGCAGATCGTGTAATTCTAGCTGGTGACCATTTGCAACTGGCCCCCACAGTAAAATCTGAGGAAGCCATGAAACTGGGACTAGCCAATACTTTGCTCAATCAGCTCACGTCGCAGCTACCCCATTCCTATTTGCTGAAGACACAGTACAGGATGAATGAAAAGATACTATCATTTTCTAACAGCCGCTTCTATGAAAATGCTTTGCTCTCAAGCCCTCTTGTGGCTACTTGGACACTGGACGAGACGCCATTGACCTTGATAGATACAAGCGGCTGTGGATTCTTTGAGAAACAAGATCCCAAAACTTTGAGCAGGTCCAATGAGGGAGAAGGATTTATACTAAGAGAACATTTTTTGGAATGTAAAGACAACTACAATGAAGCATCTATTGGGATTATAAGTCCTTATTCTCAGCAGGTCAAACTCCTTCAGGAACTTATAGAAACAGATGATACTTTCAGAGAGTTAGATATCACTGTAAATAGTATAGATGGTTTCCAGGGGCAGGAACGTGATGTTATCTATATCAGTCTCGTAAGATCTAACGATAAGGGAGAAATAGGATTTCTTGCAGATGAACGCCGACTTAATGTTGCCATGACTAGAGCAAAAAAGAAGTTGGTCATAATTGGTGACATGAGCACTCTGTCACAAAAAAAGCTGTTTACAGATCTTGCCGAGCATATTGAAAAAGAAGGTAAATATAGGTCTGCTTGGGAATTTATGCAGACCTAAGAAAATGTGTTAAATAAAAAAACAGCCTCAGAATTTCCTGAGACTGTTTTTTAGAAGAGTGACTAGTTCTTCTTCCCTTATTCTTATTTGACTGTTACTTGGGTGAAGTGAACTTTCGATGCTCCATCTAATAGGAAGGCAACTTTATACTTTCCTGGTCCAAAGAGGTTTTTGTTAATTTGGACATTGTTAGACATCACTGGCAATTGAAATTCCAGTACTCCTTCAGAATTAAAAATCTGAACTACGGTCATGTTTTCTTTTGTAACGAAGACTAAATTTTCTGTGTCAGAATTAAATCCAGCATCGGTAAAAATTTCTAAAGACTCCACAGTAATTACCTCTACAGCTGCATTTGTGAACAATACCTCAGGAGTAGTAGAAGCATAAGCACTTGAGAAAGTGATAGTAAGAACTGCGATGATTGTAAGTAGATTTTTCATATTGTTCACATTTGTGTATATAAGACTATTTATCAGCCTTCTACACTGTTGTTTACCTACTACAGGCGAACCAATCTTTACCTACATGCCTTCTACAAATGACACTTTGCCAAAATTTTATGTCAGCTACTTTACAACTTGAAACAACTACGAAACAATAATTACATCTGATCATATGATCGATTTTGGAAAAAATCCTAAAGCAAGCCACTAGTATCCATACCTTTGTTGTTTTATATAAGGTACTTTGAAAGACCATTCAGCTAATAACGACATATGAAAATTGCCATCGCTCAGTTAAACTATCTCATAGGAGATTTCGAAGGAAACCTCAAGAAGATAGAATCCTATACCCAAACCGCCAAGGCTCAAGGTGCAGACTTAATTATCTTCGGTGAGTTAGCCATCTGTGGCTACCCTCCGAGAGATTTCCTAGAATTCAATGATTTTATCAACAGAGCTGAAGAAAGTATAGAAAAGGTAATAGGTTTTTCAGATGGGATAGCTATTGCAATCGGTTCAGTGAGTAGAAATCCAGTAGTAGAAGGGAAGGATCTGTTTAACTCCATGTACTTCATTGCTGACGGAGAGGTCCTGAGAGTACAGCATAAGGCCTTGTTGCCTACCTATGATATCTTCGATGAATATAGATATTTCGAACCTGCCCAAGAATTTGCTTGCGTTCATTATAAAGGGAAGGTGATCGCTCTTACGGTATGTGAAGACATCTGGGATGCAGGCTTGGAGAACCCACTCTACCAATTTTGCCCTCTGGATAGAGTGACCCATGAGAATCCAGACTTTATTATTAATGTGTCTGCATCTCCATTTAATTTTAGTCATGCTGAGGCCAGAATAGACATAGTAAAAGCCAATGTGGATAAGTATAAAATTCCTATGTTTTATGCCAATCATGTAGGTGCCCAGACGGAAGTCATCTTTGATGGCGGGTCTCTTGTAGTGTCACCTGATGGGAAGGTCCACAGAGAGATGCCCTATTTTATGGAGGCAATGGAAATTTTTGATCTCGATGAAGTATTAGAAAGTAAGAAAGAATCTGTACAGCCAAAAGATGATATCGCTGAGATACATGACGGCATAATATGTGGAATCAGTGATTACTTTGGGAAGTTGGGCTTTACTAAAGCAATTCTGGGCTTATCAGGAGGAATAGATTCGGCTGTGACTACTGTGTTAGCACAAAGGGCTTTGGGCAAGGATAATGTGAGAGTTCTGCTTATGCCTTCGCAGTTTTCTTCAGATCATAGTGTCAATGATGCCCGTGACCTGGCTGAGAATCTAGGCATCCAGTATGATATCATCGCTATTAAGGATGTCTATGATGCATTCATGGGAAAACTGGATTCTCACTTTGAGGGTTTGCCCTTTAATGTCACTGAAGAGAATATACAAGCACGGGTAAGAGGTACCTTGCTGATGTCCTTTTCCAACAAGTTTGGCAATATTCTACTTAATACTAGTAATAAAAGTGAAATGGCAGTAGGGTATGGTACACTTTATGGTGACCTAGCAGGGGGGCTTTCCGTCTTAGGAGATGTATATAAGACTGAAGTCTTTGCTTTGGCCAGATATATAAATAAAGATGGGATAGTAATACCAGAGAATTCTATTACCAAACCACCTTCAGCAGAACTGAGACCTGATCAAAAAGATTCCGATAGCCTGCCAGATTATGAAGTACTGGATAAGATCCTGTATGAGTATATAGAAAAGAGAAAAGGGCCAGAAGAGATAGTCGCTCTCGGACATGATGAAACTTTGGTAGCAAGAATTCTAAAAATGGTGAATCGTAATGAATTCAAAAGATACCAAACTGCTCCAGTGCTGAGAGTCTCTACCAAGGCTTTTGGAATGGGAAGGAGATTGCCAATAGTTGGAAAATATTTATCATAAGCATTAAAATAAATTTTCAATAATGACAACACAACAAGTAGCAAACAAACTTGCAGAGTATTGCCAGAAAGGTCAGTGGGCCAAAGCGCATAAAGAATTGTATTCTAAAAATGTATGGAGTGAAGAGCCAGCAGGCATTACTCCTAGAGTAGCTAGAGGTATGTCACAAGTGGCAGCGAAAGGAGAATACTGGGCAAAAAATGTAAAAGTTTTCGGAATGAAAGTGTCTAAACCTTTAGTAGCTGGCAACTGGATTACAATGAAAATGACAATCGACTCTCAGAGTAAAGGAAGACCTAGAACTAAGGATGCAGAACTGTGCTTGTACCATGTACAGAATGGTAAGATTGTTTCTGAGCAGTTCTTCTATGATACGCCAGCATAAAGAATAACAAGTAATAATAAAAAAAGCCCAATTGTTTTGATTGGGCTTTTTCTTTGTGAGTTATCTTTTTATCCGACTCTTAAAGTTGGTTTGATCCATATAGAAGGAGCATTTATAAGGAAAAACCCTTATTGCAGGCTGCTTTAAATTTTCTATTTTTGGAAAGATTCCTTTTTTATTCATTTTCAGACTTACCCTCCATATGTATAAATATCTTATTGTGCTTTCGATGGTTCTGATATCACAGTCCTACTATGGTCAGTGTTACAAAGACAGACACAATACTTCCTCGGCCTCTAACTGGGTTTCCTGTGAGAAAACGGCCAGCCCGAATCCTATACGAGGCAATTCATTTTGGATTAATTATGACTTTGAAGACCTAAGAAGAGTGGAGAATCTTCACATCTGGAATATTAATCATCCTGAAATGCTTACTGATGGGGCTAGTCAGATAGCTATAGACTATTCACAAGATGGCATCAACTGGAATTCTTGGGGAATCTGGGAGGTAGGACAAGCTACAGCATCTGGATTTTACGAAGGTGAGACAGGGCCTGATTTGGAAGGTTTGGTCACCAGACATTTGCTCCTGACTATATTAGATAACTATGGTGGAGAATGTTATGGTTTCGGAGAGATACGAATAGGACTAGACGAAAACATTGTCAGTACAACTGATCTAGAAGAAGAATTAGGTGGTTTTGAAATCTATCCTAATCCAGCAGATGCAATTACGACCATCAAAATTCAGAGCTTGTACTCTGGAGCTGCAACTATAGAATTACTAGATCTAGCAGGAAGAAATATTCGCACCGATGATGTTACTCTAGTAAAAGGTGTTCAGGAAATTAGGATGACCTTAGAAAATGTTATCAGTGGACAGTATGTGGTTAGGATTGTAACCCCACAATCTGAAATCAGCACAGAACTTACAGTAACCAAAACCAAGTAACTATGAGAAACCAAACTAATACTGTAGTTCTTCTTTGTACTCTATTTCTAGCTGTCAATCTTCCAGCGCAAACAGAATACATTGGTGCCGGCAATTCTCAGAATGTAATTGTTACGTCTAGTAGCTCTACAGATTTGCATCCCGCTGACAACACAATCAATGCTAGTGGAATGGATGCTGATATGATGGAAGCATCCCGTTTTCTTGCTCAAGCTGCTATTGGCTATGATAAAGTCATGATAGAACATGTTGCAGCTATAGGCATGGAACAGTGGATAGAAGAACAACAGGCAATGGACCCTATTTATATGACACCACGCTTAGAAGAAATATGGGATGACTTATTCGGTTGGAACATAGAATATCTTACTAAGATTTTTCAGGAAGAAAACCCAGGTGAGCCTATTACGGATGAAATATTAGAATCATTCGAAGATGATATTTTTGGACCTTGGGCTTTGGACTTTCACTATACTTGGTATGAGCAAACATTAACACAAGATGATTTGCTCAGAAAGAAAATGGCTTGGGCACTTAGCCAGCTTATGGTCGTCTCTTCTAATTCTGATTTGCATGATCACGCAGAAGGTCTGACAACATACTATGATATATTACTAAGAAACGCCTTTGGTAATTATAGGGACTTATTGGAAGAAGTGACTTTGTCATCGTCTATGGGCTTGTACCTCAGTCACCATAACAATCCAAGAGAGATTCCAGAGGAGAATCTGCACCCTGATGAAAATTATGCCAGAGAAATCATGCAGCTTTTTTCTATAGGCTTGTATGAGCTCAATCAAGACGGAACAAGGAAGACAGATAATGAAGGGAGATATATACCTACATATAATAATAATGATATCAAGCAATTGGCCAGAGTCTTTACAGGACTGGGCAGTGGAGGGATAATGGAAAACCCCTGGGTAGACGAACCATTTTTCGGAATGAGTTGGTATCTAGATGATAATCTCACTCCTATGAAAATGTATGAAGAGTGGCATGAGACTGGTAGTAAAACTATCCTCGGCGAGTTAGAGCTACCTGCAGGTCAGCCTGGCATGGTAGATATAGAAATGACTTTAGATTTTCTGTTTAATCATGATAATGTAGGACCTTTTGTTTCTAGACAATTGATCCAGAGGTTTGTTACCTCTAATCCGACACCGGCCTATATTTCCAGAGTAGCTGGTGTATTTGCAGATAATGGAGCTGGAGTAAGAGGTGATCTTGGTGCAGTAGTAAAGGCAATTCTTATGGATGAAGAAGCACGTTCTTGTGACGCCATGCAAGACCCAGCTAATGGCAAGCTTACAGAGCCCTTGTCTAGATTTCTACATTTAGGCAAAGCTTTTCCCCTGCAATGTTACAAGGATACTTTGTTTGTAATCAATGGTGATACTATACGTGGGACAAAGTGCGATGAAACCAGAGTTTGGCTCAGTGGATTTGATCAGCAAGAGCTTTTACGACAGGGACCACTTGATGCTCCATCTGTATTTAATTTTTATTTGCCAGATCACCAGCCTGTAGGAGATCTCGCTCAGAATCAGTTAGTTGCTCCAGAATTTAAAATACATGATGCCAGTACATCTATTAATTATTTCAATAGGATTTTTGTAGCGGCGATATGGGACTTCTATGGAAGCAGTTGGGATGGAGATATCAATGAGGACCTTGGGAGTCTATCTATAGTAACTATCGAACTGGAAGAAATGATGGATGACCCTGAGTCAGTAATCAACTATATGGACATGGTTTTCCTGAGAGGAGCAATGACCGACCGACTTCGCAACGAACTCAGACTGTATATCAATGACCAACCTGCCTGGGTAAGTGATGTTCAAAAGGTCAGAGGATTGATATTTCTGTCTCTCATTTCTCCAGAGTTTGCAATTTTAAAATAACCCCGTTACCAAGAAAAGAAAAAATATGCCTAACGATATTACAAGAAGATACTTCCTCAAGCAATCAAGTTGTGCAGCCATAGGGACGACTACTCTTATGTCTACCTTAGCTAATCTCAAGTTTATGAATGCTGCAAGTATCAGTAACAGTGCTACTATTGCTGCTGGTGATTACAAAGCACTTGTATGTATTCTTCTTTCAGGTGGTAATGACTCATTTAATATGCTTGTGCCTATGGAGTCTGGAGAATATGGGCACTACGAAAGTGCACGAACAGCTGTTGCAATTCCAAGAGATTCTTTACATCAGCTGAACGGTACTAACTATGGTGTACATCCTTCTATGGCAGGTGTGCAGGAACTGTTCAATCAGAATCATCTTTCGTTTATCTCTAACATAGGTACACTTATTTCTCCAGTAAGTAAACCACAAGCGCTAACCAACGAAAGCTTGTTGCCCTTAGGTCTGTTTTCCCATTCTGACCAGGTACAACAATGGCAAACCTCTGTGCCTCATGATCGGTCTAGCATAGGGTGGGGTGGAAAGATTGCTGACTTGATGCAAAGTGTAAATGCCAATCCTGATATCTCCATGAATATATCACTAGGAGGTTCCAATATATTTCAAACAGGAAATATGGCAGTCGAATATGCAATAGATAGAGATGAAGGCGCCGTAGGTATAATTAATTATGAAAACCCTTCTAATTCTCAGTTTATGCAACTGAGAGATAGGGCTATAGATAATATAGTAGATTCAAATTATAATGACATCTTTCAGAAGACTTATATAGATGTTATAAAAAAATCGAGAGACGCCAATAAAATTGTTTCAGAAAGCTTAAGCCAGTCTCCATTTTTGGATGACATTTTTTCCAATAATGATTTCTCATCTGCACTACAAATGGTCGCTAGAATGATAGCTGTCAAGGATCAGTTAGGAGCTAAGAGACAAATTTTCTTTGTAGAAGCTGGTGGTTTTGATAATCATGACGAATTGTTAGATACACAGGCTTATCTGCTAGAAATGATTTCTAATGGCCTCAAAGAATTCAATGATGCACTTATAAGAATAGGTGCTCATGATTGTGTGACTACTTTTACCAGTTCCGAATTTGGTAGAACCTTAACTTTCAATGGTGAAGGAACGGATCATGCTTGGGGCGGAAATGTTATGGTAATGGGTGGCCCCGTGCAAGGAGGAAATATTTTTGGTGAGTATCCTTTATTGGAATTAGGTGGTGAGCTAGAACTAAGTGAGAATGCAAACTTTAGCAATGGTATAATGATTCCTACTACTTCTGTAGATGAGTATTTTGCAGAGTTGGCCTTATGGTATGGGGTGCAACCTAGTGAACTGAGCACTATATTTCCTAACATAGGAAACTTTTACAATACGGGTTCTGGTTCGAGTCCTATTGGGTTCCTTAAGTAGTAGAGTAATCTACATTCTCTCCACTATTAGTTTTAGAGAGTATATAAGGATAATGAGTGAAGTGCTGATAACAATATACTTCTTGTTTATGTTTAGCAATTCGGCAAGTATATAGTTTATGAAGAGCACTACTATAACGACTACAACTTGTGCAAGTTCTACTCCTATGTTAAATCCTAACAGAGGTAAGGTTATAGAATCCTTTCCTAGAATTGCTCTAAAGAATCCTGCAAAACCAAATCCATGTATCAATCCAAAAATAAGGGCTGAAAAATATCGCAATTTTAAATCGCCGGAATAAATTGGCTTAGCAATATTGTATAAGGCTGTAATTGCAATAGAGGCTGCAATTAGTATTTCTATCTTGTTGCTAGGTATAGTAACCACATTGAGAGAAGACAGGGCTAGAGTTACAGAATGACCTAGGGTAAAGGCTGTAGCCATTATTATAACAGCTTTCCAATCTTTGATAGAAAACAAAATAACAAGTGCAATTAGAAATAGTATATGATCTGCACCGTTAGGATCCAAGATATGTGTCAGTCCCAATTTTAGATATTCAGCAAACATGTAATTCTGTTATATCGCAAATATCTATAATCCCTGAATAATGCAATTGACTAATTTGAGAATAACTCTTCCAAATAAAAATCTCTGCTATTAGCATTGTAGACGATATTGCAACCACTAGTCCCACTATTCATCAGGCTTACACATCTTCCAGTATTATCTTCATCTTCTAGGTGTCCCCTGTCCAAGACACAATGACCTAGCTCATGAAAGATGAGCATTTCTCTTTCAAATGGAGAAGATCGGGTCCAGAACGGAAGGTCTACTGTAATATGAGCTATGTTTTCTCCAGATCGGCAGGTGCCAGCTATTCTTCCGCCAGCAATATTTTCTATTTCCCCAGTAATCTCTAAGGCTACCAAATTCAAGTCTAAACCATGATTTGCTGCAGCTATTTCAAACTCCTCAAAGAGTGGCCATAACCTTTCGTCAACATTTGGAAACCTGTCATCAGCGGAGCTGTCTTCAGAGCAAGCTGAAAACATGACAAATGAAAAAAGTAGAAGGACCGAAAATATTTTAATTCTGTGGCTCATAACAGTCAGTATCTATTTCCAAAATAAAGAAATATTTATCCCAAAGCATAATTCTGTACATTAAACGATTATGGGTAAGATATGTTCTTAATCTACTCAGTCCACTGACACTAGTGCTTGGTCTCGACAGAGATATGAGTTGCGGCAGATTATTTATAGTTCTAAAAATAGTTCGTCTAAGTAGAAGGTCCGATTAGCTTGGTTGTACAAGAGCCTGCAGTTTGTGGTGCCGCTATTCATGACACTTAGGCAGACACCATTGGCATTTTCAGTTTCAGTATGACCTCTGCCTAAGGCACAGTGACCAAGTTCGTGAAAGACAACCATTTCTCTGATTAGATTGGAAGACCTATTCCAAAATGGAAGGTCTACTGTTACATGAGTAAGATGCGCTCCATACTGACAAGTTCCTGCAACACCATCTTCTGTTATGTTTTCAATGGCACCTGTTATTTCTAAGTCTATTAAGTCTAGGTCTATTCCTCTAAGAGCTGCTTCGTTCTCAAAGTCTTCGAAGTAGGTCCATAGTCTTTCATCTACATCAGTGAACTGTTGTTCTTCAACAAGTTCGGTTTCTGGATTTTGAGAAGAATTCTCGAAGAACTCTGTGGTACATGAATTAAATAATAGAAATGAAAATAGGGCGATAAGGAAAAATTGCTTGCTAGTCATAGAATTAGTATTTGCTGATTTGTAAATATTAATTGTAGACTTCGAGCTTATAGACGGAGATTTTATTTATAACAAACTTGGAATCGTATTTATTTTATCAGGCTTTCTGGTCAGGTGTTAAATCTTTCATATAACCTATGAAGAAGATTATAAAAACAGCCAAATGCGTCAAGGTAGCTCCTAGTGGATATGGAATGGCCTCAGATACAGACCCGTAAGTCATCATTGCAACAGCCCCATGGAAAAACATTAATGCTAAGTAGATTAATTTGACAATCCTCTCTTTTGAAAAATGTGCATAAAGCACCAAGCTTATGATGCCAAGTACCAAAGCGCTAAGGCCATATAGTTTTATCAGGTAATCTGGTCCTCCAGTATAGATGAACTGCGGCATAAAGTAACATGCTGTTGCTCCTAATATTTCTAAAATCCCACTTAGCAATAAAGCCCATCTCATAGCTGTATTTTTTTATTTATGTTTTGGACGAAGTTATCTAATCTTTTTATGCTTACAGCATTTAGACTTCTGTCAGAACTGAATGCATGGATGCCTCCTATATAGGACATACCCAGATACTTTGCTGTAAGTATAAGTGGATCATAAAAAGAACTAGGGACATCATCATTTTTGCTGACGCTGAGTGCTGCAAGACTTTTGCCTCTTAACTCCTCGCGTATCTCTCGATGTAACTCCAGTAAATCTGTAAGTCTATCCAGGAAGACTTTGGTCCTTCCACTAAGGCTGTACCAGTAAACTGGTGAAGCGATTATCCAAATGTCGTAAGATCTTAGTTTGTGGATAAGTTTTAAGAAGTCTTCACCGGGATATTGGTGATTGTAATCATAATGTGATATATCATAATCACGGAGATGGAAAGTTTCCAGAGAGATGCGTCTAGAAAGTTGTTGTGAAAAAAAGTTGGTGTCTCCATCTTTACGAGCACTTCCTTGGAGTAAGGCGATCTTTGATTTCATATCAAATCAAAGATAGGAGAGTAATACTTAACGAATAACGTTCAGGAATTTATGATAATAAAAAAATGACCGTGAAATTCTTTTCTACAAGAAAGGATTAAACCAACTACTACTGAATATTATAAATTCTTGTAAAATTGAATTACACGATCACTCATTTCGGCCTGGTCTGGCCTTAATCTAACTAACGAATCAAACGCTATAAAAAAACTTACTTATCTTCTTTGAGGGCGAGCCGATTTATAGATTCCACAGTAGCCACAAAATTATCTTTGTCCTTTGCAGGCTTTTCTTTTTCTGTGTTTACCGTCTTTTGCTCGGTGTTTTCGTTATGTCTAAGAGAAGCATACTTAAAGTTCTTCTCTGGTGTCTGACCATACTCCCTGAGATGGTCATTAATCTTTTGATTAACTATTTTTTCAATGTGCTCACCCTTAAGTACAACCTTAGTGGGCTGGCCATTAATCAGAATAATGCTCTGTGAGAACGCCGTCTGAGATAACAGAGAGAACATGGCTATGACAGCCAGGGAAATTAATTCTTTCATGGGTTATAATTTTTAAATAGTTAGTAAAACGGGGATAACTATTGTTGGGTATAGAACGCTTATAACGTTCTAAATGTGACAATTTCTTAGTATAAATATAGTTCCAATGATGTAACCTATTCGTTATCAGCGCAATATGTCGGTAAAATCCGTGTATACCCTAGGATAGAACTAAAGGTTTACTTGTACTGAGCTTTGACTAACTCAGGGAAAGTCTTGACAACCTTGACTACTTTAGGTCTTGAGACTTTTGCTACATAGCCTTGGTTAGGATTGAGCTCGTAGTAATTTTGGTGGTACCCTTCGGCTACCCAGAACTCTTTATATTTTGCTACTTCGGTGACAATCTTTCCAGGAAGTTTGTCTGAACTATTGAGGGCTTTAATCTTAGAGTCTATGATGTCATGCTCTTTGTCTGTCTGAAAATACAAAGCCGATCTGTATTCTTCTCCTACATCTGGGCCTTGTCTATTGAGAGTAGTAGGGTCATGGGCAACAAAGAATACATCTAATAACTTGTCATAACTGATGACCTTAGCATCATAATATATGTAAATGGCTTCGGTATGACCTGTGTTCCCAGCTCCCACGCCAGAATAAGTGGGGTAGTCTTTATG
>CAYNJK010000042.1:0-13320 GCA_964397575.1 uncultured Saprospiraceae bacterium | reverse complement strand
ATTCAATGACTGCTCAAACAATCTAAAAAAATGGAAAGATTTTTACAAATATGAGTCGCTTTTTATTCTAGGAAATACTTATGGGTTTCCAAACATTGACATAGCCATCTTTAACAATACTAAAAGAAGACTGCTCGCAGAAGAATTATTCCAAAACGAAGAACTCCACTTGGGAGATTTCTACAGCCAAAACACAAGTGAAATCTGCCAGATTATACTGAGCAAAAACTCTACAGTTCCAGAACACCATATAGCTAAGTTTAGGCAATTATTTAATGATGCAAAATTCAAGATCGAAAGACTAAATAATTACAAAGGAAGAGATCCGCGTGACGCAATACTCAACAACCTGCTGAAAGAGATCAATGACTTCAAGGACACAACCAATTATGACTCACCGGCCTACGATCAGCTCTATGACTTGTTATCCAATAAGCCTGAAGAGGAAATAAAAACCCTGCCTAAAACTCAAGAATTGTCTTCGCAAAACGTTATACATTATCTAAAATTTAAGGAAATGTATTACTGCTATTCTTATCAAAACAGCAGGATGAAACTTCATAGTTTTCCAGATAGTATCGCTACGAATTTTCTGAACTACCAAAATAGTTGCAATCAAAGTCTTTTTTCTTATGACCTGGATAGTATTAGTTATTATGCTTCACAGATTCTGCCTAAAGAGGTAGACTTAGATAAAGATTTTGTCATCATTACTGATGGTCATTTAGAAAATATTTCTTTTGACTTACTTTTATCCACTGATGAGGTATCCGCAACCTTCTCCCATAGCCCTTACGATAGACTGTACGATGAGAACATTTCTGTTGTAGCAGAAAACAGTGCGATCTTTTCCTTTTCTGACAATGAAACGATCAATGATTTAAGACCTAAGCAATTTTTAGAATTACCTTATGGATACCAAGAATGTCAGAGTCTGGCAAAACTGTTTGATGGCGAGATGTATGAAGGAGAAAAATTCACTCAAGAAAGCTTTATCGAAAATATAAATAAAGACCTCATACATATTTCTACACATTCAGTACATAATAAAGAAAACAGATTCGAAAACTATCTAATGGCGAGGAACAAAGACAAGTTGGACTCTATATTTATTTCTGACTTGTCTGGCATGGAATGTAAGGCAAAGTTTATTTCTATCGCTTCCTGCGAAAACAATCTCGGTCAGCACTTAGATGGCAATGGCACTTATTCTATATCCAAAACCTTTCTCAATGCTGGATCGGAAACAATTCTCAAAACCCTCTGGAAAGTAGATGATCGTGCCACCAAAGAATTCATGGTTAAATTTTATGAGAGCTGGCTAACAGGAATCTCAGTCCTAGATGCACAACATGAAGCTAAAATCTATATGAGAGATTCTACAGAATTTACTCATCCCTACTATTGGGCGGGTTTCGCACTAGAGGGCAACCCTAATTTATATCTATCAGAGAATTAATGTGCTTGCTATCACTGACAATGCCCCGCCCCATCCAACACCTGCAGAAAATTATTGCAACTGTCTACAACAGTATTAGAAGCTGTATTCCAAAGATAGGCCATGTAACCACCTGGCACTATTCCTCCTGGATAAGCAGCTTGGGTACAATCTACTAGAAAAGAAGTTACGGTTGGACTCGTAGCACTGAAAGAAACACTGAGAATATTGGGCACACAAGTGCCTGAATCTAAGACGGCACATACTTGATTGATATCTACGACACCAGTCATGTTGGGCTGAATGGACTCTATAACTTTTTTACAACTGATAATACTCGCACCGGTACAGCAACCATCCATTATCGTTTCGAACTGTGCCGTCGGTGCTACTTCAAAGCCGGGATCCAAGCAGATCGATGTGCCTGCACGGAAAGTTACATCTCCAGAGGCTGGCACTTCACCTTGACTGAAAATAGATTGGTTAGCATTATAGTCGCCGTCTGGAATGATCGGCCCATACTCATAGACAAACAAAGCGCTAGGACAGCAATATCCGTTCGGGTCAAAGACAGCAAGTGTAACAATACAGTTGTCTGTAGCACCATTATTATCTGTCACGACTAGAGTAACATCTACTGAGCCAAAGTTTGCACAAGTCACTTGAGTCGGTGAGACTGTAAGCTGAGCGAGACCACAAGCAGCCATAGACCCATTATCTATCATAGCGGTAGTAATCGCTACAGTCGTGTCTTGGTCTAAGTCTATTGTAAAGGGAGAAACACAAGAAGCGGTCGGCGGCGTTGTACAATTTTGAGCAGTTATAGATGCACAGACCAACTGGATGGTGAGGACAAATAGCAGATGTTTCATAATGGATGATTTATATAAAAATAACAAGAATTAGATCCAATCCATAACACATCTACATCAGCACCCCATCTACCGCCACTATAGGTGCTGGGATATCCATTTCTCCAAGCATCTCTCTCAGATCTATTTCTATGAACGACTCAGCGCCAGCATGGGGTTGTCATTCCCTAGGCCTTCAAAGGGATTTTCCGAGTAATCACCGACCAGCTCCATCATGATAAATACCCAACCGACAATAACGGAAAATGGAATCGACAACCATGCATCTGTCTCTCCTAGTACATGAAACTCAGTCAACATGTCGAAGGGCAAGAGGAACAAAAAGATGCCTATAAACCTTTATCTAAGCTGAATAACTTTAGTTGTAAAGGCTATCGTTTTTCCGTGGACAACAAGCATATAGGTTGCGTTCCCAGCTAATAGCTGTTCCTCTGTTATTCTGATGTGTTGTTCGCCCTGTTCTATTATGAATGCCTTAGAATACACGTTACGACCATCCAGAGAATAGAGGTCTAGTTGTATTTTTTGCCGCTCGGATACATTTATGGCAATATATAGTTCATTAGAAAATGGATTGGGATAGGTGCTTACAGATTCTGAAACAGCTCGTCGTATCACCCGACTTCCATTCTGGACAGATGATTTTTTGGAAGCACTATTGACCAGATCTGTGCGGCAGAGGCTGTATTGATTTTTATAAAAGACGGCTAACTCTATGCTATCTACCGATGCATCTACATCGATGGACTTGTAATACCTCTTCCCATCTATTTCATATACTTCGGGCTCTGAAACTAGCTGTATACTTTCTGGAATTATTCTAATACCATAAGAAAGATCTACATCACAAAAACCCAAAGTATAGTTGTCCAGTTCTTCTGCCCACAGTCTGATCTTGGCGTCTGAATCCAGATTGACATTTAAGGTTTCTCTACAAACCGCTGATATAAAAGTGTTTTTTCTTACATCTACATAGTACTGACCGATTGCACTTTCGCCACAGAAATCAAAATACTCATAATCGAATCTATATATTCCAGGGTCCAGTTCTAAGGTCGGAATAGAATCATGAGGATAGATGGCTTGCTGTATATAAATACTATCAGCATCATTCTGTCTGTACTGAGATAGCCTGAACGAACTGACAGTAGCCTTATCAGCAGCATGCAGAGGTTCTGGAGTAAAAGTTGTAAAACAGGCTGCACCAGAAATATACATGACAGAGTCCACTACCGTACTGTCCAACGCTGGACCGCGAGTATCCAACACTTTTATAAACTGCAGTCGGTTCTCTACATTTTGTCTGCACCAGTCTACTACGGTCCACTCTCGCAACACCATATAACTATTGCCACAAAGTGGATAACTTACATCTTCGTAGTGGATTTTGATATTGCATTGGCTCAGAACTTGCTCTTCCAGTGGTGCACCAGCCTGATCGGTAATTGTGCCAGTCTCCTCTGGATCTGGATAATCATTGCCATTAAGGTCCCAGTCGTGGTTTTCTAGTTGTAGATGTTCTGGGTAAGATAAAGATAATGCGTCCATTGCTTCATAGTTTATCTGAATGTCACAAGGGCTTGTTCTATTACCATAAGCATCCTCAGCCCATATTGTTATACGTCTACTTTTCGTAAAATTTTGTCCGTTTTCTATAAAGCATTCTAAAGCTGGAGTAGAATCTGAAACAACAAGACTGGCTTCAGAACAATTGTCTTCTGGCAACAGAGCCAGGTGAGACAAAATATCAGTAGTGTCTGTACAACTTAAGATTAAGGTTTCGGGGCAGTCCAGCATAGGTGCCGTCTTATCTTCTACTCTGAGGTTTCCCCAACAAGAACTGTTATTTAATAGGTTGGAAACACGGAAGCGGATTTGACGACCTAGGTAAGTCTCCAGCTCGGACGTAGAGATCGGCTGATTGTTAGTGTCAAAATATTGAATTTCATAAAAGTCTGTATTTCCAACTGGACTCTGCAATAACTGGGATACAGACAAAGCCAACTGACAAGACTGATCCAAACTAACATTCAAGCTGCCATTGCAAACCAATACCTCAGGGAGTACCCTAATGAGAGTTTCAGCAGATGTAGAGGTACAACTGATGGTCGGATTTTCTTGAGTAACCTGAACCCTATAGCTCTTATTATCATGCTCTATAGTTGCTGCTCCTAAGTACAGAGTCGCTGAAGTTTCTCCTATCAGATCTTTGAAACCTTGCGGTGTTCCAACTTGCCACTGGTAACTATAGGTGGACACAGGATCTATAGAAAGTGTGATCTCTTCATCCACAGTTACTACTATTTCTTCTTCTATAGAAGGAATATGGGGCAAGGCATAGATATCTAAATTTAGAGGTACAGCTACTACGCAATTATCTGAAGTGATCATTCTTGCATAAAGCATTTCCATGCCCAAAAGAGACTGCATAGTACTGGCTTGCATACTTAAAGTCTCTGCAAGATTGCTGTGAAAAGAAATAATCTCATTACCTGTATCCCCATCATTTTGGTTGCCATCACCATCGCCTTCTGGATCTAGTGCTGCCCTCAGGTTTTCATCCAGTAGTAGCTCAAAGGTCGGCGTCCCACAAAGTGCCATAGTTAATGTATGATCAAAAGTCGGACATACTGTTACCGTTTCATAATCTTTCTGGTCGTCATCTTTAGGATTGTCTTCACTGCCATTACTGTCATCAGAGATATCATCATTAGATTCTTCTGGATCCTCACTCAAGGCCTCATCTTCATCGCAAGGCAGATGACGATATATACTGCTGTAATCTATAATTTCTGCTTCATTCAGAAACTCCCTTTGTTCAGTGGATTCCTCTACCTGAAAATAGATACTGAGTTTCTCTAAACTG
Source organism: uncultured Saprospiraceae bacterium (assembly GCA_964397575.1). GTDB lineage: Bacteria > Bacteroidota > Bacteroidia > Chitinophagales > Saprospiraceae > RFSX01. Next base: position 8,144 of record CAYNJK010000042.1, on the reverse strand, counting down.
AGAGCAGCTATACTGTCTATTCGTGTCGTAAGGTCTCCGTTAACTAAAGTCCAGTCATATGGATTTCCAGTTAATTTCGCTGTGTTCTTTTCCTCAAGGAACAACAAACCAGCAGCCGGAAAATCTTCTATTACTATATCATACGCCGCTATAGATCCTTGATTAAACACCTCTATTGTAAATTCTACTGGTTCCCCTTTTTCTACTCGTGAAGGTCCTACGACCTGCTTGCGTAATGCTAGATCAAAACAACAATCGAGAGTAAGCTCAGCGGTTACAACTTCAGTACAACCATGCTCATCAGTTATTGTACATACTATTTTTACACTTCCCGTTTCCAGTCCATAACTATCGAAGACAACCGTGTTAAGATTGTGCTCTTCTAGCATGGAAGTATCTGCTCCTATCTTATTAGATTGTACTGTCCAGTCGTATTCTAGCTCTTCTACACTTCTACCATTTACAACTACACTAAGGCGTATTGCCTCATCCATACAAGCATCCACATTTGCCAATTCTGCGGTCCAACTGTCGTTCTGAATTACACTTATCGCAGAGCTACTGATTGCACATCCATAGGAATCTGTCACAGTTACCGAGTAATCGCTTGATGGCAGATTAGTTATCTCTCTTGTCGTCAGACCATTACTCCACAGATAAGAATAAGGAGCTGTTCCGCCGGTAACGGATGGCACTATACGACCACTAGTGTGACCATAACAATCTACATGGAACACCTCTAGTTCTGATAATTCCAAAGGAGGATTGTCTTCCAGAGTATAGCTATACGCTTGCTGACAACCATCTGGAAAAGTAATGCGTACTGAATAGGTGCCAGCCGCTAGGCTATCTAGATACAAGACATTTTGCACTTCAGGTAGAGACCACTCTAGTTCAGTGTTATCCAGTTCTATGTCGCTGACGAGGGAGATACTGCCTGTATTAAGTCCATAGCAATCAGGATGTATTAGATCTGCAGTTACCGTTATACGGTCTAATGATTCTATCACATATAAAGCTGTTTCACTACAGTTCATATCATCCGTTACTACAACTTCATAGGTGCCTGCTTTCAGATTAGATCTTGTGAGTTGGGTAGATGCATCTTCCCATAGAATATCATAAGGAGCAGTGCCTCCTGAAATCGTAATTTCCAAGAAAGCATCAGCAGAATCATGACATGACAATCCTTGTTTCGAAGTCAAGCCTATAATTAGTGGATCGGGTTGCTGTAGGAAAGCAGATAGCTTTTTTTCACATCCTTCTAAGGTGGTGACCAGTACTTCATAGGCACCTGCTTGGCCTGTGATCATAGCCGTTGTATCACCAGTATTCCATACATAACTTAGCTTGGGTATATCACTACTTACTGACAAAGTTCCATTTTCTAGATCATAACAACTTGGTTCGATCGTGTTTAGCTCTACGACTATATCTTCAGGTTCAGAAATTTCATAACTCTCCATGAGTAAGCAGTTGTTAGCGTCTGCAATGAAAACAGTATAAGTTCCTGATGACAAATTTTCTACCTGAGGAGTATTGGCTCCATGACTCCAGATATAATTATAATCGCCTACACCACCTAAAACTGACAGCTCTATATATCCTTCGGACTGACCGTAACAAAAGTTGTGTATAACTGTCTCTTCTGAAAGCTCTAGAAGTGGCGGCTGTTCCAGATACTGACTCAGCACCAACTCACAATCCGATACGTCTGATATTGTCACAGAATATAGTCCCTCCACTACATTTGTGATACTCTTAGTTGTATCCCCTGTATTCCATAATAAGCTGGCGATCTCAGCGGAGGTACTGAGAGTTAGTATCCCGTTAGAATGTCCATGACATAATAATTCACTTTCTATTTCTATCTCACCGCTTAATTCCTGTGGATTTTCTAAGCTGGTCTGTAGTTCAGAACTACAGCCATTCATATCTAGAACGACGATTGTGTAATCACCTTTGGCCAATCCTTCAAAAACATTCTGGTTGTTTGTAGGCATACCATTTAGCAGATAGGTATAAGGAGGTGTACCACCAGCAATCTCGATTTCTATAGTACCGTTTTCCTCTCCAAAACAAGTCGGATGCTGAACAGCAGTAAGCTCTATAGCTAATTGCTCTGGTTCTAAAAGTTCTGATACACAGACTGAAGTACAACCTAAATCAGAAGTCACGGTCACTGAATAAGTTCCTGCAGAAAGTCCCGCTGCTATAGTAGAGCTGTCTCCAGTACTCCATAATACTGACTGTTGTCCCCCAGATCCTATTACAGAAAGGCTTCCATCTGATCCGTTATGGCAACTAACAGCTGTACTCAGTGCGATGCTGCAACTATCAGGTTCCGATTCAGGTATGGTAAAACTGCATTCAGCCATGCAATCATTGGCATCCAATACATAGACAGCATAGTTGCCCGTTACGAGCTCACTTAGCTCTGCTGTAGCAGTATAAACGATATCATCCAGACTAGTTCTATATGGCTCTGTTCCGCCAGTTATTGCAAGTAGATTTGTGCCATCATTGCCTGCATAGCAAGTGGGCGCTCTTAACGCATCTTTACAATTTACAACAAGAGATTCTGGTTCTGACAAGGTAAATGAACAAATAGAATTACAGCCTTCCGCAGTGGTAACAGTAACCGAGTAGAATCCAGCGGACAAGTTTTCCTTGATAAACGTGCTATCTCCATCTAACCAAGCTGCAGCCAAGTCTAGATCTGGGTTGTCATTTATAACTCTGAGACTTCCGTCACTACCACCAAAACAAGAAACTTCTGTAGTTCTTATGCACTCCACCTGTGGTATATTATAAACTTGCAAATACACAGATTCCAAATCGCCACATTCATTAGCATTTGTAGCCTCTACGTAATAGAAGCCAGAAGTAGTCAAAGTATCCAACACTATATCCAAAGCATTATATATGGAATCAAAACTGGGATTGTACCATACGACTTCCATCTGAGTTGTATCACCGACTACGTCTATATCAATGGGTAAATTTTCCAAGCTACAGGAAGCCAAAGTATCGCTTCCGATATCTATTTCAAGAGATTCTCTAACTTCTATATCTTGCTCTGAAACGTCCGAACATACCAACCCAGAACTTGCCGTTATTGAGTAACTATAACTTAGATTATAAATGCTGTCTGCAGACAGAGCATTGGGATCAAAAAAGAAAAATTCATCATCATTAACTATCATTGAGACAACGCCTGGGCCAGATAAGTGCCCGCCTAAGGGATTCACTTGTATTTGCAGGAGCTCATTTTGACAAATTCGATTTTGCAAGACTAATATTTGAGCATTGGCAGCCTGCAAATCAAACTGAGTAAAAAATTTTCTTTCGAAAGGTGGATTGCCTACAGTATAGGAAATGATGTAACTGCCCTCTGGAACTGTAGCATCAAAAAAGTATTCCCCACTCTGAGCATCAAATATTATTGCATCCGCGCAAGGATCTGGAACACAAGTTTCTATTTTAAAAACGCCTCCTTCAGGCAGCGGTTCGTCAGAATTTTCTAACATAAAACCTTCTAGTAAGATCGGCGATTCCCCTTGACAAGCTTCTGAAGTTTTAAGTATAAAAAAAGCATCATCGGTTCCCTGCTGTCCAAATAAAAGAATAGGGGCAAATAAAAAAATGATTGTCTTCATCATCCTCGTGCATTTTATAAATTGAAGACAGTATTACTAATACGTTGTGTATTAAGTACTAAAAGTCTTGCAGAGCATTGAAGTGGTAAAGTCAATAATTGGGGTAAAAAACTACTTTGTCCTAATGATAATAATCATCAGAAATGAAGTATACAGGATATAAAAGTGAAGGTTGCTCATCAAAAGAGCAGAGGGGCCTAAAAGTGGATACTTTCTAATTTAGGATACATCTTAGAAAACAAAGTCTATGCCATATTAATTTAATTACTAATATGACTGACTTTTGAAGAAGTCAAGCTCGTCTAAGGTAAGAGTATATGGGCTATAACTAAAAAAGAAATTTTGCTACCTATAAAAATTTGTATCGGACACAAAATTCTGAAGATTCAAAATTCACTCTAGACCGTGTTTTCTGATAACCTCCAGACAATAGACCTTTTGTTCTTTTACCCAAGCTGCATCTTTTCCTAATTCCGTTGCGAAACAGTCTATAATTCTATCGAGATGCTTTTTGACACTAGTCATATCGAAATATAACCAGCCTGTCCGCCGCTCTATAAAATCTATAGGTAAGGCTGCAGCTTCGTGCTCGATGGTGTATGCTACTTCACTTTTGATCAGATCTCCACCCCATTTTTCGCTAGCGTCCTGCAAGATGATATATGCATCTTTTCCATAGGAACTTAGAAGATGTGCAATATCTGCCTGTGGATGTTTTTGCTGTAGCTGTTTGAGTTCTTCCTGGTACTGCTGATAATTTTCATATGGATTGTGATGGATTGTGTACTCTTCAGTAAGCGTCTGCTTAGAAAGCTCAAGACGTTCCATAACTACATCCACTACCCTTTCCGCCATTTTTCGAAAGCCTGTGAGCTTGCCACCAGCAATAGAAATAAGTCCAGTATCAGAATAGAAGATCTCATCTTTTCTGGAGATATCTTTGGTGCCTTTTCCAGATTGTTTGACCAGTGGTCTGAGGCCTGCCCATGAAGATTGGATATCTTCAGTAGATAGCTTGGGTATATCGAACATGTGCTTTACAGCTTTCAGTAGATAAGCTGCATCGTCTGCTGAGCAAACAACTTCATCCAGATTGCCTGTGTAGATGGTGTCAGTGGTACCTACATAAACAGACTTGCCTCGTGGAATGGCAAAGACCATTCGCCCATCGAATACATCAAAATAAGTTGAATTATTGATAGGCAAGTCAGATTTATTGAATACGATATGGGAGCCTTTGGATAAGACAAGATTGGTCTGCGAATCAGGATTGTCTGCTTTACGTAGTATATCTACCCATGGGCCAGCAGCATTAACAACAACCTTGGAACGGAAACTGAGTGGCTCGTCTGAAAGTATATCCTGACAATTGACACCGACTATCTGACCGTTGACCAGATTAAAGTCCTTGACTTCCATATAATTAAAGGCGGCAGCTTGATTTCTCCTTGCCGCTTTTATAAGTTCCATTGTAAGTCGTGCATCATCAGTTCTGTACTCTGAGTAGACGACACTAGATTTGAGTAAGTTTTTATTGAGTAGGGGTTCTAGTTTCAGAGTATCCTCTTTCGACAATTTTCTTCTCTTCTGTTTTCCTGAGACTCTAGCAAGAACATCGTAGACCCAGATAGCAATCCCAGCAGAAAATGCACTGAATGAACCTTGCTTTACTATAGGCAGCAGCATATTTCTAGGATGTACCAAGTGACAAGCATTGTTATGAGCGACAACTCTTTCCAGTCCAGATTCTCGGACCAATCCCAGTTCCAACTGTTTAAGATATCTGAGTCCTCCATGGATTAGCTTGGTAGACTTACTACTCGTTCCAGAAGCAAAATCACTTTTCTCTAGCAAAAGAACCTTTAGTCCTCGCAGAGCTGCATCCAGACTTATGCCTGCACCGGTTATTCCACCACCTATAATTATTAAGTCCCATTCCTTTTCAGAGGCCGCCTTTACTACTGCTGGTCTATTCAGATTAGAGAAGGTCTTAGGTCTGTGTTCTGTCATTTTTCGATATAGAAACGCAAAGTTACGATAGCGTATAGAAGATTGCTGCTCGTTTTCCAACTATTAAGAATTAACTCTTCTTAGTATAGAAAGTTGGTTTTTCAAGCTCTAAAATGGGCCGCCAGCGCACAGCCTAGGTCATAAACCCTTGATTGTCAATAAAAAAATCGCACTTTTTTAAAAATACCACGCCGGATTTGTTGTTTTATCTGTAAAAGCCAATTACATTTGCATCCGCTTTGGAAATCGAAACCCAGAGTGACATAATTATCAATATAAATCTGATAAAGTGAAAACAAGAAGTTACAGCACCAGATCTGTCAAAAAAGAAGAGGTCCAAAGACAATGGTTCGTCATTGATGGAGAAGGTGAAATAGTAGGTAGAACTGCTACACAGATAGCAACCATTCTCAGAGGCAAACACAAGCCGACCTATACACCACATGTAGATACTGGAGATAATGTAATAATTATAAATGCTGACAAAATGAGATTTACTGGTCTCAAAGAGCAGCAGAAAGAGTATCAAAGATATTCTGGATACCCAGGTGGTCAGAAAAGCAGAACAGTAGCAGAAATGAGAGCTAAGAAACCTATAGCTATCATAGAAAATGCTGTCCGAGGAATGCTCCCCAAGAATAAACTAGGTAGAGCAATGTTCAAAAAATTATTCGTGTATGCAGGACCAGAACATCCACATACTGCACAAAAACCAGAAACACTTAACGTTTAAATAAATGGAAGTTATCAATACTGTAGGAAGACGTAAAGCTTCTGTCGCAAGAATTTACATGAAAGTCGGTGGTGGTGCTATCACTGTCAATGGTAAAGATTTCAAAGAATATTTTCCGATCGCTAACATGCAATTTAATCTGGAAGACCCTCTCAATATTGTAGAGGCTAGAACCACTTATGATATCAATGTAAATGTCAAAGGAGGAGGCTTCAAAGGCCAAGCCGAAGCAATCAGACTAGGCATAGCTAGAGCACTTGTCAAAGTAAGTGAAGACAATAAACCACCTCTCAAGGCCAAAAGATATCTGACCAGAGATGCGAGAGTAGTAGAAAGAAAGAAATTTGGTAAACCTAAAGCGAGAAAGAGCTTCCAATTCTCTAAGAGATAGAGTTGTTCTTATTATCAAATTTATTATTCGAACGTTTTTAAAGAATTTAGAAAATGGCTAAACCAACATATAAAGACCTTCTCGAAGCAGGTGCGCACTTAGGTCACATGAAAAGAAAATGGAATCCAAAGATGTCTCCATATATCTTCATGGAAAGAAAAGGTATCCACATCATAGATCTGAATAAGACTATAGCTGGCTTAGATAATGCTGCCAGCGGTCTGGCACAAGTAGCTAAGTCTGGTAGAAAGGTGATGTTTGTCGCTACTAAGAAGCAAGCAAAAGAAGTAGTCGCCGAGATGGCAAGATCAGTAAACATGCCTTACGTTACCGAAAGATGGTTAGGAGGTATGATGACTAACTTCTCTACGATCAAAAGATCTGTAAAGAAGATGAACAATATAGACAAGCTTCTTGCTGACGAAAGTGTCACCAGCATCACTAAGAAGGAAAGACTGACTCTTACCAGAGAAAGAAATAAGCTGGAAAAAGTACTGGGCGGTATCGCTAACATGAACAGATTACCTGCAGCAATCTTTGTAGTAGATATACACCATGAGCATATTGCGATCAAGGAGGCAAAAAAATTAGGAATAAAAATCTTCGGTATCGTAGACACCAACTCTGATCCTACGCAAGTAGACTTCCCTATTCCAGCAAATGATGATGCCGCTAAGTCTATAAAGACTATAGTAGGTTATGTGGGCGAGGTAATAAAAGGTGGCCTGGATGATAGAAGAAAAATGAAGGAAGCTCAGAAAACGCCAGCTCCTGCAGCTAGCTAATCTGTCTATCTGAATAATTTTAATAAATAAAAATCTAAAAGAGTACACGTAATGGCAATCACAGCAGCAGATGTAAAAAAATTGAGAGATCAGACAGGAGCGGGTATGATGGACTGTAAGAAAGCGCTTACAGCAGCAGATGGAGATTTCGAAAAAGCTATAGAAGAACTGAGAAAGAAAGGTCAGAAACTTTCTGCAAAGAGAGCTGACAGAGAAGCAAAAGAAGGTGCGGTTATCGCAAAGACTTCTCACAATAAAAACAACGGTGTCGTAGTAAGATTAAGTTGCGAAACAGATTTTGTATCTAAAGGAGACAGCTTTATCGAACTTGCAAACAGCTTTGCAGATATCGCCCTTAAGAATCTTCCTGCAACAAAAGAAGACCTATTAGCTTTAGACTGTGGTGGAATGACCATAGGTGAGAAAATAGAAGAGCAGACAGGTGTTATCGGCGAGAAATTAGAACTGGCTGATTATGCTAAGATAGAAACAAAAGCTGGCGAAGGTCAGGTTTTACCTTATATCCACATGGGTAACAGAGCTGGCGTTATCGTAGCTGTAAACCT